>DASWJH010000101.1 GCA_036397255.1 Nitrospiria bacterium | reverse complement strand
GAAAGATTAACGGAATAATCATTTTTAAAATCTCTGGATTCCCGATGAAATATTTCGGGAATGACGGCAGAAGCTAAAATATTCAAATCCCCCTCAATCCCCCTTTTTCAAAGGGGGAAGTTTCGGATTGATCTCTTTTTTCAAGGGAAAAGTTTTGGGTTGCTCCTTTTCCAAAGGGGAAAGATTAACGGAATTATCATTTTTAAAATCTCTGGATTCCCGATGAAATATTTCGGGAATGACGGCAGGGAAACGGGAATGACGGAAGAAGCTGGGATCTTCAGAAAGAAACCGAAATCTTAAAATCCCCCTCAATCCCATATTTTCTTCTTGATTGACATTTGAATTAAATTTATTTTTAATAATATCGGTTGGACCTCAAAAATGAAAGAAAAAACTTTAACCACACAATTTAACGTTCTCTTTTATACCATGGTTTTCGTTTTTGTGTTCGGCAGTGCTTGTGGAATCTTAAATAAAACCAAACGATCTGAAGTAAATGATCTTTATGAGAAGAATATACTGGATGGGTTTGCGGCAAAAACCGGTTTTGAAATTGTTTCTTTAAATGATGCTCCTTTTAAAATCACCGGGGAAAATAGTGGTCCGAATAGTCCCGTTTATAAAGAAAGTATTACCTATTTATTGGATCCCCAGGTGGACGCCTACAAATTCGATGAAGAAGGATTAGGGCATATCAAAAAGGCCACACTTGGTTGGAAAGAAAGCCGTGAAACCTCTCCTTTTGTTTTCGACCTTTTTCTTCATGGAGATTTGAAATCAGAAAATCAATTAGCGATCCGAATTGCCGATTTGGACATACGGAAATTTCTTCACCAATCCATCGTTCCCCTTTCCGGTGATCGGAACCTTGCCCGGCTGCAGGCCCACTTCGCGGAGTTCTCCCGGAAGGCCAAAATCCTCTACGCTCTCTCCGATTCGGAAAAACTGTCTTCAAAAAGCCCTTACGAAAAGCACCTCTTGGATGAGCTTCATACAGGGCTCTCCAAACTAGTCAATAGATCCGAAGAAGAAAAATCCAGGGATCTGGAACCCCTGAAAAGAGCGCTCCGGGAATTCGAAAACAAAGAGAAGCCGAAACTGGACGTCGTCAATCGAAACCTTCAAGAAGCAATTAAAAGTTCCGACCGAAAAAATGAACTTTCAAAATTGAATAAAACCGTCGTTGCGCTCAACGTCGTGGAGAGAATGTATGACATCATGTTGATCAACAACTGCCGCGAACCGGGCAATTACGAAGTGAAGGTGCGGGACCGTCTGGGCAGATTTCTTTTAAAGACCAATTTCAGTTTTACGACGAAACTCTACAATGAAATACTCACCCGCTACCACGGTCTGGGGATCCGGCAACAAGGCACAGGGATCCGTGTCCCCAAAACCATTCGAAACCGGGAAAAGCTTCGGTATTGGGACAGCTTCCTTCCATGGAATTGGATGAAATCATTCCCAAGGGCGACGATGGAATCCCTCTCCTTCGTTCGTGCCCTGAATGCGGAAAATTTCTCTAAAAAAGCCTCCCTGAGAGGAGAGATCCAAGCGGTTCGGGGAAGAATCCCCTATGAAGAATACGAAGTGGAAGTCAGAAAGAAATCCGGCCTCCGCTCCCACGGCCCGGAACCTCTATCCTATGTCCGTGCGGACCCCAAACTATCTCCCCCTTCCGGATTTGAATCACCTTTCGATATTCAAGACACCGGATATTGGAACCGGAAATCCAATGCGGGCAAGATCGTGCCCCATCGGTTTCAAAGGTTTGAAGATTTGCAACAATACGAGGTTTTCCTCTCGGGTTTTGACCTGAACGGTGTTTACCTTGGAAAAAGCGATCTTGAAAAATTTGACAGGGAAAGAAAGGAAGGCCGATGGCACTTTAATTTCAGCTATCTAAAAAACCTCGACCGGTTTGAAATTCGCCAATTAGGAAATGAATATCTTGAAATCCGCCTGTTGAGCGAACCGGAAAAACCGGAATCGGTAAACTTTATCTTCGGGAATTTCCAGATCGATGTCGGTCAGTCAAAAGAATTCATATTCGGGATCGGCACCCAGCCTCTCATTTCGGCCTATAACGACAATGTTTACCAGGAGCCATTGCTTTATGGGCTGGCCTATGATTCGAAGGGCAGGATTCTCGATCACCATGACCAGGGCATCGGCGTCGAGAGGGTTTACATCGAACGCCTCCAAACCGATTCATACAAGATCCGTTTGATTTCCTATGAGCGGATTATTCCCGTGTGGGAGGGGATCATTCGGATTCCGGGGGGATCGGGGTCGGACCACACTAACTTGTTGAAACATGATTTTTCCCTCCCCATTTATAGATATTTTCAGGCTTTAAACGGCTCTTTTTAACCCCAAAATGGCGGAATAAGAAACCTTATTGAGAAAATACCCCGATTCGTTCTTTCTTTTTTTTCTCAAACTTACGTTTTTTCCACCCAAAACACCACTTTAAGCCCGAAAAAACGCCCTATAAATGCAATTTTTTTCCTCTTTTCAATCCCTTATCTTGGCCCAACCCCATTGACTAAGAGCAACACTTTCCCTTCATTCGATCCGAAACGCCTTGTTTAGAAAGGATTTTTTGTAAAATCGCTTTTGGCCATTCCTGTCTCGGATTTCTTCTTGATTTGGAAAGCCCTCAGGGCTAATATGCCTCCATGCAAAATGAAATCAAAGAAGTTCAGAACCGCTTGGGGTCTTCCCAACGGGTGACCGTTTTGACGGGAGCCGGGATTTCGGCGGACAGCGGTGTTCCCACCTTTCGTGGACCCGATGGGTTATGGCGAAATTTTAGAGCAGAGGAATTGGCGACCCCTGAGGCGTTTGTGAGGGACCCGGTTTTGGTTTGGGAATGGTACAATTGGCGAAGAGAGCTGATTTCATCCAAAAAACCCAATCCGGCACATCACACCCTCGCCGCATTAGAATCCCGAATTTCTAATTTCTCCTTGTTAACACAAAACGTTGACGGGCTCCACGGTTTGGCTGGAAGTCAACGGATCGTTGAGCTTCACGGAAATATTTGGAAGGTAAGATGCACAGGGTGCGGTCAAATCAACAATGATCGGAGGGTCCCTATTCCAATTCCCCCCTATTGCCCTTCTTGTCAAAGAATGCTTCGACCCCATATTGTCTGGTTTGGGGAAATGCTGGACCCAAAAGATATGGAGCAGGCTATGAAATCCCTTGAGTCCTGCGACACCCTGCTGGTTATCGGCACCTCCGGGGTGGTCCAGCCCACAGCATCCTTTGCCTCCATCGCAAAATCGGCAGGGGCGTTTGTGGTCGAAATCAATCCCGATGCTTCAGCCTCGGTTGCCCATCTTGCCTTGAGGGGAAAAGCTGCAGAGGTGGTCCCCCAGCTGGCATAGAGAAACCTTTAACAGAGAAAAACAATTCCCCTTAATTGTATTCCATCCTTCAAACAAGGTCTCAAATAGTAGCCCCCAAAACTTTCACCTCCTACAAAGTGTTTTCTTTGAAAACTGGTGGAATTATTGATTAGGGAGAGAAAGTAGCAGATGAGAGACTGTAAGAAATATTGTGTGTGGTTGCTGAGGGAAGAATATTCTCGCCTCGGTTGTTTAGTACCATAAAATTGGTGTTATTAATCTGAACTCTTCTCAGCTAATTTCTTCAAGGCGTCGTTCATAGATTTTAACATTGGGGGGACACCTTTATCGAAGAAACTCCACATCAATGGCACCATCATCCCACTGAACAGTTCTTTATGAATTAACCGAGTGCCAGAACCCGTTTCTTCAAGCTCAAAGACTTTGTCATTGGTAAATAAAAATTCAGCCATCATTTTAGCCCGCCAACGAAAAAACTTGGGCTCTTCGAAGTCCGTTATGATGGGCATATATTTCTGTGCGTCTTTGCCATCTTTGCCACACATAGTAACACTAAGCTCAGACCCAAGAGATGGGGCTCCACTTGCCTGAGTGACAATTGGATTCCAATTTTTCCAGTTATCAAAATCAGTGAGGATGCTCCACACTTTGGTGGGTGGAGCAGCTATTTCAATTTCGGTTCGAATTTCTCGCATATTTTTTCCTTCCGTCCACAAAAAGAGGCAGGAGGTTAAAATGAGGGAAAAAAAAATAATCAAAATCAGCTTTTTCATAAAGTTACCTGGATCTTAGTTATTTTCTTCCCTTAGGCTCAATTTAGTCGTAGATTAACTATTTCCGGATGAAATTCATTATAGATGGGAAGATATCAAAGATCAACATTTCAGGAAGGAAGGGTTGAAGGTGGGGTCTACCTACTAGTCAACAAGTTTGAGGAGTCAGAGAATCACGGTTTACGGAAAGAAAGTGAGTATAAAGACCAAGCTCACTTGACGACAAAAGTGGAGCGTTGATAGGAGCGTAGCTTTTGGCGATAATGTAAAGCGCCTTGTTAGCCATTTTTTTTTAATTTTCTCTTTTGTAAAGAGCATAAACATATGGTCTTGGATCACCAAATGGGTTTATATATGTATAGTCAAAATGTGAAACAATCTTGAATGATGAGCCCAGGTATTTGGATATTTCTTCGATAGAATATCGATGAAGTGTTAGGCCCGCACATTTGGGTACACCTGTTTTTGAAAATTCGGCAAATATGGCATAGCCATCTACTTTTAATGTTGACTTTACATTCTCGAAGTATCCTTTTATATCTTCTTCATCGGTTAGAAAATGTAAAACTGCCCTATCAATCCATATATCAAAATCTGGTATTGCATTTTGGATTGGTCGGGGGATGTCTTGGCAAATCCAATTAATTTCTTTGCATTTGTCACCCAACCTGCTCTTGACCCGGTTTAGAGCCTCAATACTGATATCATTAAGAATTAATTTTACGCCCTTGGATAGAAGTTCTTCTATCAAAACTGAAGTTCCTATTCCCGGGAGAAAAATTGTGGAATTTTCCCAGTTTGGAATATGATTCAATAATTCCAATGTTTGGGATGCGTCCTTTTCATACCATCCTAATTCTGAATCTTCTGTTTCTGAAAAAATTGCATTCCAATGTCTACTACTTGATTTCATTGTTTTTCCTTTATCTTTTTTTACATTTGCTTTTCCTTCAATTTCTCAACATGAACTATAAGTGTATCAACTGTTTCTTTCAGCAAATCGAGTTCTTCGATTGTTAGATCATCTAATTGTTCGAGATTGTACTCAATAGTATCGATTATCCTTTTTCCAGGACGTTGCATTGGTCGCATAAAATAAGTTGTTACAGTTGCTACTATGGTTCCAAAAAAAAGCACAGAACCTATAACAATCCATAAACCACCAACCACCTGAGCAATATTAGACTTTGGCATATTGGCTATACCGGCTGTTGAGAAAGCAGCTACTCCCCAATACAAAGCCTCTCCATACGTATTTATCGTTCCTCCTTTAATATTATGTTCCGATAGGTACATTCCAGCTGAGAATATCATCCATAATAAAATCAACAAAACTATCATCTTTACGATTGGGGTATGTGTTAAGATATCTTTAATAAACCTCTTAAATCGTGTTTTTTCCTTTACTTCCCGCTTATTTTTTGATTTTCGTTTTATAACCATTTCTAGACTGAAACCCTGAAGCTGGACAAAATATGTTAGAGTAGCCGACAGGATGACCTGCCCCCAGAAACTAGACCATTTGAAGGTTTAAAATTGGCTCTTCTGCGGTCCGGTTTTCGAACTGTATTTTGGAAAATTCCAGGGGTGTCCGATTTCCCAAGGAACTATGAGGGCGAACCTCATCGTAAATCTCGACATATCCCAGCCCTGATGGTCCTAATACTGCCCCACGACCAAAAATCCTGGTATTGCACCAAGACCTAAGGATTGAAACAGAGGTACAACAATCACTACCCCAGATAACAGAATGATAATATCAGTCAAATATTCAATATTCACAAACAGGTTCTCATCTATTACTTAACAGTATTTCAAAATACCTAATCGGTTGCCCTCAACCGTGGGCTGCAGCCTGCAGGCGATCACCGTAACGCCCGTAGAACCACTTCATGACAAAGGGTGGAAACAGCGTGCTGAGTGCGATCACCATCACCATGCCCGCGTAGATCTCATTACTGAATATGCCGCTTATTCTTCCCAACTCTGCGAAAATAAGACCGACTTCACCACGGGGTATCATGGCCATACCGATCACCCAACGTACACCCCATGGTTCCTTAATAAGAAATGCGGCCACGAGCTTGCCAACGATAGCCGCTACCAGCAGGGTCAGCGAAAATCTCCAGATAAAGGGCGATCCCCAATCGATCTCGCGCAGGTTGAGGGAAAGTCCCACAAACACGAAAAATATCGGCGTAAACAGATGGACGATGGGCTTCATCTGATCCTCAATGCGGAGTGCGAAAGGCTCATCGGTGTGCAGGGCAATACCAAATGGCAGAAAGAAGCGTCTCGAGAGAGCCAGGCCAGCGGCAAAGCCGCCAAGCAACTCCGGCGCCCCTAAGGCATTGGCCAGCCATGCGAAGAACAACACCAGCGTTACGATGGTGGTAGGGAGCAGACCGGGGATCCCGCTGGCCTTAGCGAACCGCTTGATGATCAATGAAATCAACTTGGCGGCAACGGGTGCCAGGACGAAAAACGCGCCCAAGAACAACAGCACTTTGCCAGCGTTGAGCAGGCTTATCCCACCGCTGATGGAGAACTCGTAGAGTAGCGTTAACAGCACCACGCCCAAGACGTCGTCCAATACGGCTGCACCCAACACAATCTGCCCCTCGGGTGCCTGCTGACGTTTGAGATCAGACAGTACGCGTACAGTGATACCGATGCTGGTGGCCGTAAGCGTGCTGCCGATAAATAGGGACACCAGCAGCGACAGGCCGAACACCCAGTAGCCCAGCGCGAAGCCCAATAGCAGCGGCAACGCAATGCCGGCCATGGCAACCACGAGAGATTTGCTGCCGGTACGCACCAGGCGTTTGAGGTCGGTTTGCAAACCGACCTCGAATAGCAGCAAGATAATGCCGATCTCTGCCATCAGCTTTATGGCCTCGACCGGTTCGATCCAGCCCAGCAGGCTTGGCCCCAATACCACGCCAGCGAATAGCTCGCCCATCACCGATGGAACCTGAAGCCGCGTCGCCAGTTCCGCGAAAACCCGTGCCATCAGGAGAATGACTAGCAGGTAAAGAAGAAAGTCATGGGTTTCCATTAAAAATTCCTTCTTCTATCACCGTCCATTAATTGGACAAAAGGCTCCTCCCACAGGGCGTGCTTAGATACATTGTCTTGCTCATTCATACTCTCTTCCTAGTTCCTTTTTGCCTGTACAGCCGTGGGACATCCCGAAACAGCCACTCCCGCACCGTCTTTGTGATCGCGGCTACTGCTGGTGGGAGATCTTGCGATTCACGGAAATAGCGTAGAACTGCTCGCGCACCTCATCCGTCTGGCCGATGGGAAACACCTCGTACTGCTTTTGCAACGGTAGAAGGTCTGGCGGGTAATCCCCATCTTTCGGATGACCTCTCTGACGGGAATGCCGGTTTCGGCCTGTTTTAAGGCAATCTGCTCTTCGGTGAATTTGGACTTCTTCATTGCAAAATCTCCTGGGGTCTTATACCCGGTTTTGCCGGAAAACCCACATTTTGAGTAGATCACTTTTAGAGGAGAAGGTCAATTTCCGAATGAAATCTACCATAAGTTGGAATGTGTCAAATATTACACTTTCAGCTTACTATAAGGAAGTGGGATGAGGTTGAAAAAGAAACGACATGGCAAAACCAAACTGTTAAGGTTGAACTGAGATGTAAAACCATTTAACAGAAGGAGGTTATTGCCATGTCGAAAAGGGATTTTAGCAAGCAGGTAGAGAGGCGTCAAAAGATAAAGAGGACAACATTGGTAGTAGGTGTGGATATCGGCTCTACATTCAATGCGGTGGCATTAATGAACAAGGAAGGGGAAGTATTAGGCAAATACCCAAAGATTTATAATTCCCGGAGGGGGTTTGATTATTTTGCCAAAGTCATAGAAGAAGTAAAGACCAGCAATGGATTCAAAGGCGTTCTCATGGGGATAGAGCCCACGGGACATTACTGGCGCAAGATTGCCTATTTTGCCAAGGAGAGAGGATACGAGGTTCGGTTTATCAGGACGACAGGCTTAAAGCATCAAAGGGGACTTGATGAGAGTTCCTCTGCAAAAACGGATATGAGGGACCCGACCCTAGCCAATATCACGCGGGAAGGTAAATACATCGACACCGTGATAGAGGATGGAGTCTTCAGGCAGCTGCGGACGTTAGCGAAGCTCAGGGAGAGAGTGCTCAGATATTCTGTGAGTTCACAGAACACACTGGGTGCGGTGTTGGATGATTATTTTCCTGAATTGAAAAGGATTTTCAGCTCGATGAAGATCCGGAGTTTGTGGGCCAAATTGCAGTGCTGTCCATTTCCGCAGGATGTCGTAACCCTTGAGGTATCGATGATAGCCGAGGTCATTGGAAAGAGTTCTAGAAGAAGGGCTGAGGCTGCACAGAAGGCCATGGATCTGTATCAGGCGGCCAAAGAGAGTATCGGATTAAAACAGGTGATTAACACAGACAGATATCGATTAAAGCTATGCCTGCAGGAAGTTCAGCGATCCGAGGGGTTGTTGAAAGAGATTGGGATGCAGATGAAGAAATTATTAGAACAGATACCCTGCTGTGAGTACATACTTTCTGTACCCGGTGTAGGAGCTTTATCAGCAGCGGTCTTTTTGGGAGAGCTGGGAAATCCGAATCATTTCAACCATCCGAAGCAGATCATCAAGTACTCAGGGTATGATCCGCAGGAGCGAGATTCTGGTAAAAGGGTGGGAAGGAAGATCATCTCCAAGAAGGGTCGTTGGCTATTGAGGAAGACTCTGTTTTTTATGAGCATGAGGGTCGTGCAACAATGCCAGTTCTTTAAGGATTATTATCGAAGAAAGCTTGAGAACCAAAACAGGTTTGGACAGTTGTTAAAGAAGAAAGAGGGCCTTTGTGCGGTGGCAATCAAACTGATTAAAGTGATATTTGCCCTTTTAAGGGACAAAAGGGGCTATGGCGAAAACGTCTCCTCTTTAACATTGGCGGCATAAAATAAAACAACAGTTGTGGTGGAAGGAGGACCGTACTACTTCGTAGGTCATAAGGATCTGCCTGATTCAGCTTGGTCAACTTCCACCCGCCTTTCGACCTGAATAAGGTAAGTTGGGCATAAAAGGCCCGCAGAACAAAAGAGGTTAGGTGAAAGGAAACAATGGTTGGAAGTACACCACAACTGAACTAACTTTTCAAGATTGGAGAAAAAAAATTGACAACTGCCTTAGAAGAGGAAGGAAGTATTATTATTAAATAATCACCCCGTGAATCCACCCATCCAAGATGGGGCCGGGAGGGGCGCCCCTTTTTGGGCGGGCACAGAAAAAAAGTTTTTTGGTAGGGCCTCAAGACAACTAGGAGGAACATTGTGGAAAGTGATCCACTAGAAGGCTTTTTTAATTTTTTGAAAAAATCGCTTAGATAAAACAAGTTGTGAAACAAGCCTTTTCCCCCCTTTTTAAACAATCACTATTAAAGGAAAGAACTTTTTTCCTTTTCGTTCCTCAACTTCTGAATAAGGGAGATTCCTAATTTATTTTTTTTTGGAAATCGTAACCTCCCTTGCATTGGTTCATTTGAATGGCATTCTAGGCATAAAGGAACCAAATTTAGGGGGCTTGTGTTTCCCTTATTGCCATCTCGATGGTGAACGTGGAGAAGTTTCCTGTTCTGAGAGTCCCCAAAATATAAGTTACATTTATTACAACGCCACCCAAAATTCTCCCTAAGTTTTTGTGAAATTTGAGACCAATCTTTAGGATATTCACTCTTTGGGCCGATCTGATCGGTAAACTTGGGTTTGGTTCGGAACATTGGTTTGTAAAACATCAAAAACTCTTCAATATCGAAAGAGACCCAGATGTCATGGGGGATGTAAGAAGGTTGATCAAAACCTTTATATTTTAGTTTTGCCAAGCAGTTCTTACAAACAAGCAACTTTGCTTCAATTTCTTCAATCCGATCTGAATATTTTGACTCGTAAACATCAACAATAAAAACCCCGGAGGTATTGTATGTAATACGATATCTCTCAAATCGATTGTTTGATCGCATTTGTTCTAGAGTAGTGCAATCAGCGAGATGGAAACGCCTTGTTTCTTTAGGGTATTTAAGAACAGTATTCTTCACTTCTTGGGTATCCCTAATATACAAAATAACAGGGCGGTCTTTATAGTCTTTGTAGATCAATAATCCGTTTTCATCAGCCACAACCTGATTAATATCTGAAATATCAAGGCCCGATTTATTATGTAGCTGTTCAAGCTCTATTTTCGAAATTTCCATTTTTCCTGTTTCCCAGTTAACTGAGGTGGCTTCCATTCTTAGGACCAAGGTTTTAAGTTCAGGAAATTCCAAGTCCAGTTTCATAAGTCTACCTTTAAAATTTTACGAATTTGAACTTCCGCATTTGTTTTTACCCGAAAGTCCACTCTTCTAGATTGGGATCGTTTCTCAATACCGTTTACTAGGATAGGTTTGCTCGATGACATGCCATTTGCTGTTATTGTTTTTTTAACCCAGGCCTTAAATTTGTTTACCTCAGGAAGCGTTAACGAATATTGCAACACAGCTCGCGTTCTGTCCTGAGATAAAGCCATATTATAGAAATATGCCTCATCTTCTGTAACGGCGGTTACCCATTCAGTTGATGTATGGCCTTCAATTCGCACCTCTTCAATATCTAATTTATAGTTACCAAGAACTTTTAGGTACCTCGGGAAAAAATCTCTAAGGATTGATTGGAATTCGGGTTTCAACTGAGATGAATTTGAATCAAAATAGATGGTAGGTTCATTAAAACTAATGGTAAGTGTTGGTTTATCAATAGTCGCATTCCATTTTGGAAGATCTTCACGAAATTCTAAATATAGATTTTCGTAAATTTCATCCTGAGTTTTTTGAAAAGTGACCGCTACCTCTTCAATTTTATTTTTTTCTATAATTATATTTTTCATGAAACTGATGGCGATAAAAAGGAAGAGTATCATTAACCCCGCCATTAAATCTGATACGGATATCCACTGTTCCTCTTCTTCTTTCGACCCTCTCTCAAACACATCAAGCAAGGACATTTCCATTCTCCCTCGATACCGATTCCGATAATCTTACAACTGCTTTTAACCTCTCGGTTAATGGGCTATAATCCTCTACAAACTTGTTTGACAATGAAGCTAAGTTACTACCCATAACCTCCACTACTCGCTTAATTTCATCCTGCATGGACTTGTCTAAGGCTTCCATTTGTTTCGTAAGGTTTTCATTGCTTTCTTTAATTGCCCCTTCAAATATATTGCGAAGTGTAATAGCTATCTCGGTAAAGTCCTTCGATTGTTCCTTTACAGTCTCTTCTATTGTTGAAACTGAATTGGTAACAGCATTTGAAAAGTTTTCTGTCATTCCTAAGATACGTTTCTCAATTAATGGAAAGGCATCGGTGGCCTGCTGACGAAGATCCTTAAAAATTTCTAAATGGCGGGTTAGATTGTTGGTTTGGGTTTGAACTGTTTCGATTAGTTCCTTGAGACCCATTACGGTTTGTGGGATTACTGACATTTGTTGAGAAATAATTGATAGAGATTCTTTGGCTTGGTCAATTCCCGTAAGTGTTTTTTGGAATTGATCGGTCAATTTTTCCACATGCTCTTTGTATTTATCCTGCCAAACCAATAGAGCCGCAACGGCTTCGTTTAGTCGCTTGAAATTGTCACCAAACTGTTCGTTAATTTTTGTGTTGAAATCTTTCATGACCTTTTCCAAGGCTTCTATCAAGGCGTTAGTATTGTTTTCGGCCATGGAACTTGCAAATTTAGCAAAATAATTTTTTAAATTTGTGAGGTGGTCTGTGGTGGAAATTCGAAGTTTTTGGATTTGTGAGACCATTGAAGTTTCTTCATCTCCTGAAATTGAAGAGCGAATATTTGCAAGTACATGGTAAATATCTGTGGCAGTTACACCTTCATTACTAATTGATTTTGGGAGAATGTGTATAATGCTACGGAGAAGAAGAGCTAAAAACATTCCAATGATGCTTGTTGTAAAGGCAATCTTAAGTCCCTCAAGGAGGGGTGGAATACTTGCATCGATATTTCTTACGTCAAATTCAAACAAACCCATAAAAATCCCTACAAAAGTCCCCAATATTCCAATTTGGATTAGGAGAGAGGGGCAAACCCTAATCAGATTCTGTGATCTATGGGTGTTAGAGGAGCTATATAAAATGATTGTTATAAAAAAGAGGATTAACAATAAAGAGGTAAAAAACAAGGTTATTTGATTGTCAATGACCCCTTGGTATGTTTTAAAAAGGAAACCTTGTAATTCCATCTGAAACTCTCCTATCTGTTAAAAATCATGTTATTTGCTTTAATTTTTATACCTTCTATTCCTAAAGACTGGTTAAATCTCTTTTTCTTCCATTTATCTTCTTCATTGATTAAAATTTTTTGATTACCTATATTTAGGTTTCCTAACCCCCCAACCTACAAGGTAATATCGATCTTCAGGAAAATGGAACCCTTACCTCTCATAAGCAAGTGCGTAAAAGGTGATAATAAAGCGTGGGAGGTTTTTACAAAGGAATATGGGCCAATGGCTATGAACATATTAAGGAAGTTTATTGATTTAGATGACTTCGGGAAGGAAAACGTTTTGCAGAACGTCTACATAAAACTAATCAAAGGGGGGCTCGCAAATTTTCGTGGGAATTCACGCTTTGAATTCCTCAAATATTATAAGGTTATTGTTGTAAATGAAGCTCAAACATACCTAAAAACAGAAAATAGATGGAAAAATATGGCCCAAGATCTTATTTCCTTTCCTATGGAAATGGGTGACCAGATAGAAGAGGGAAATTTAGGTTTATTAAACTGTAAAGATGAAAACCCAGGACCAGATAAAATAACTGAGGGAAGTGAAATAATAAAAGTATTGCAAGAAATTCTCCAACAGTTCCCTCTTAAAGACCAAGAGGTTTTTATTTTCAAGATGAAAGGATACAAAGATAAAGAAATCAGTGACCTCCTTGAAGTCCCAATGGGAACGGTAGCATCTCGAAATTCTAGAATTGTTGAAAAAATTAAGGATGAGCTTAGAAAACGTGGAATTGAAGAATAAAAAAATTTTTTGGTATTGGAAGAAATTTTTCTTTCAAGTAGTCTTTAAGTGTAGGTGAACTCTATGGCTGATCTTGAAAATAGACATAAATTGCATATAGCCAAAAATATTTTGTCAACAAAAACAGATAGTTGCCTAGATACTAATGTACTTGGTTCCTATTTGGAGAAAAAACTGACCCAAAGAGAAACCCTCAAAGTTGAGGACCATATAAAGGGTTGTTTATTCTGCCTAAATCAATTGTCAGAATTAAGGGAGTTAATCCATTTTGAGAAATACAAAGAACCTTTGCCCCTTTCCTTAGAAGAAAGACTAATAAATTCCTTGCCACAAGCCACTACACCCTCAAAGGATTTGTTTTCAACGATAAAGAATACAATTCTTTCCCCAACTAAAGGTTGGGGGAAAACATTTATCCCTAAGATTACCTGGAAATATGCTTTTGGGACTTTTTTAAGCCTGTTGGTAGTTTGTTCAACTACCGTTTACTTAACATTGCAATTTATTAAGCCAGAAAAAACCTTTACCACCCAAAATACTATCCCCGATGAAATTGTTAGAAAAGCACAAAAAGCTGCGGTTAAGGTCAATGTAATTGATAAAAAAGGTAAAATATTAAGAGAAGTTCCAGGATTCGTTCTAGATTCCAGCGGTCTTATTTTAACGAATTTAAGTGATTTAAATAATGCCAATTCTGCAAAAATCGATTTTAATGATGGAAGTACTTACCAGGCCGAAAGTGTTGTTCCAGATTTTGAAAAAAATTTAGCCCTCATTAAGGTTAATAAGGAAAATCTACCTGCTTTAAAACTATCAGAAACTAGGGCCGTAGAAATCGGCAATAAAGTCATAAAATTTACTGGTCCAAATGATCCAGAAGGGGGGTTTTCAAAAGCAGTTGTCACAAAAAATATACCTCTAAGTACAAGAAGAGGTGAAGGGAAATCACCCTATATTCAATTAGCTTCTACTACTTCAACAAACAGTAAAGGAGTATTATTGAATGAGGCTGGTAAAGTAATCGGAATGACCATCCAACAGGAAGAGAAAAATAGCATTGCTATAATTTTGAGTGAGTCAGATAAAATAGAAGGAAATTTTAAACCCCTTTCAGAGATTGGTCAGGTGAAGAATAAGGGGGAAGCTATTAATATGTACCTCAAAGGTGTCTTGTCTGATAACGAAGAAAAATATGATGAAGCAATAAAATATTTTAAATCATCAATAGAACTTGATAATAATTTTGAAGCAGCACATCTTGAACTTGGTTACCTTTACTATTATAAAAAGATGTACGATTTAGAGGTCAAAGAATACCAGGAAGCTTTAAGAATAAACCCCAAAAATACTTTAGCTCGTTTTAACCTAGCCGGATCATATGATCAAGCAGGGCTTTATGATAAAGCAATAAAAGAATTTGAAATAATCCTTCAAATTGACCCAAAAGATAAAGAGACCCTTTATGAACTTGGTGTATCTAATGTAAGCCAGGGAAAAATAGAAAAGGCCCGGGCAAACTATGAAGCATTAAAATTTCTTGATCCGGGACATGCCGGAAAACTAAAAGCACTTATAGATATTGCAGAGAATTCTGATGCGGGGACATAGTAGGATTTTAACAGGAATCGAGACCCGTGTCCGAGTGCTTCACTGCATGCCCAGTCCACCGAAAATACATTTCCAAATCACGCGGTGCCATTGTCTTCATGGTCGTATACCTAACGTTTGTCACAAACCCCAGCAAAAAATGGCACAACGAAGGAACGATGGTTTTTGCTGACCGTGTCGATGGCGTTGTTATAGGTCATTTTACTGCGAACAACTTGTTGATATTACCGGATTTCTCTTTTCGAATTTTTCCGTAGAGTTCCATGTAATACAAAACGTTCGCGACTTTCTTACCCTCCTCAAATGTTTATCAACTTCTTAATGTCCTTCTTAAGGGTGCCAGGGTTGCTTTCTATGGCTTTCATCAAAAGGACCGACATACTGGCCATCTCCTTGGCGTTTTGGACCATTTCTTTCCATCCGGACAGTTCTTGAAAAAAGTTAACGATCTCTTCTATATTTTGGATCTGTCCGCCATATCCGTTTATGGCGTAGTAGGAAAGGGGTTCCCTTAGAGCGGGTATACCTCCAAGGTCGAAGGAGCCATATGCTATTTTGTTTTGCAAAATTAACGGTTCTATTGGACCCAGACTCATTTGGGAGTACATGGACATTTTCTTGAACTCACGATTCTTTTTCTCTTCCCGGATTTTTGTCAACAATGAGTAGTAGAGTTCTGTCAATTTTGATAATGACTGATCTTTGTGTTTTTCGCGAAGATCCGCTAGTAGTCGGGACGGCTCACGCGCCGCATCTATGAAGAACGAGTATGGCTGGTCTAGTTTTTTTCTGTTCTCAACGAATTCTTTTGTATCATTATCGAGCAAATCTTCAACGGCCAATTGCTTGGTGGGCTTCATTGTTTTCCGAAGCAGAAAATATCCGATGATCAACGCTGTAAATATCCCCAATAATATTTCCTTTGATCTGATCCCTCGCCTAAATTCGTTTTCAAGCGGTTTGGAAAACGTAGAGCACTGTGAGAGCGCCAGGAAAATCTTATATACTTTTGCTCCTCCCAGTCAACCGCAATCGCCTTACCTGCCTCCCCCTAGTGGGGAGGTGGTGGGGGCTTCCAACCCCAAACGAATGCCCCCTTTCATCCACGACTAACAACAGAAATATTGTATTCTGTGGTAGACCTCAAGGGTGTTTAGTACAGGAAGTAATAATTGCACCCACTATATCTGAAAAATGAAGTGAGGAAACCATAAAAAAACCCCGAAAATCCCTCCTAATAAACCCTTTTTAAATGTTTGCATTGGAGTTGTTACCTTTTCTTCTTGGGATTTTTTTTCTCTCATGGTAAAGGCGCCACTATTCTTGGTCTGTAATGCCCCTTAAAGGAATCCAAATCGGACCTAAAAACAGAGATAAAATAAGGCCCCTCAATCTAAATCCCCTCCCTTCGTGGGAGGGGAAACCTGCAGAGTTTTCTTTCACCCTCTCCCATCCAAAGGGAGAGGGAACCATTAGGGATTCTTTATCGCCGGTTTAGGAATCGGCGAGCCTTCTTGCTGCCCATAAGCAAATCATGTAGAATAAAATTTTTCCAAACCCCATTTCAGGGGTAGGGTTCTGGGTTTAAAAACAGAAAATGAAAACCAACGTCTGGTGCCTTCAAAACATCAACCTATTCAATGAATTCAACCGGGAGGACATGTTGATTTTGGAAAAGGTTGCTTCCATGTCTCCGGTAAAAAAAAATGAACCGATTTTCCTTCCAGGCGACCCCAGTCGGGAGGTGTATCTCCTCAAAACAGGTCGTGTAAAAATTTCCAGAATCACTGAGAACGGAAAAGAACTTACCATGGCCCTTTTAAAACCGGGAAATATTTTTGGGGAATTAGAGGCTTTGGATGGAACACCAAGAGATACCTTGGCAGAAGCGTTGGATGACACCGTCCTATGTCTGATCCCAAGAGACCCTTTTTTGGTCATGCTCAAATCCAAACCGGATCTTTCCTTCCGGTTGACCAAAATCATCGGTTTTCGTCTTCGGAGGATTGAAAGCCGAATTGAAGAGCTTGTCTATAAAGATGTTCCTACACGAGTGGCCCACGTCCTTATTGAAATGGCCCGGGATTTCGGAACCCAAGATGACAAAGGGACACGAATCGGAATTCGACTCACCCATCAGGAGATTGCAAATCTTATCGGTTCAACCCGTGAAACCGTTACGGCCACTTTGGGAGACCTTCGAAGACAGGGTTTTCTGGAGTTCGACAACCGGTCTATTTTAATCACCAATCTGGACCGTCTGTCTTCCCTCCCGAAATAATTTTGAAAAGAGGTCCGCGAATGATTCAAATCCCAATCCTTCTTGTAATAACCGGCCTACTGATTGTGGGTCTGTTTCAAGGAATCAAATGGTTAAAAAAAAATCACGTTCGGATCGGGATTAACCGTATTCCCTCACCCCGGGAAATGCTTTTCCTAACGATGGCATGGAAGATCATTAGAATGATTTTGTTTCGGATCATACTCCGTCGGTGAAATAAGAAAAAATACAATTTACCCCTTTTCTGTCTCTTCAGAAAAGAGGTTCCGAAACCAGTCATCCAGGTCCCCTTTTTCAATCTCGTCCAATGTAATGGCATTAAACCGGTGGTAGGTCACCCAATCATTAAATTTTGCAAGAAGGACTGAATCCCTTCCCTGTTTCTCTTCTAAAGCTTCCCATTTTTGCTTCAGCATCCCTTCGGTATAATCCTGCACTTTTTCCATAAACCGGTGAATAATTTGTGCCATGATTTCTGGATGGATTTTTTTTCCTTCAGGCAAACGTCCTTTTTGATAAAGCACTGTCATCTTATCCTCCTGATTTTATTGAAAATTCAAACTACTCATACCACAGCTTCATGGGGTGGATCAAGACGGTGTTGATTTTAAAAATCCAAATAGTCCTGTTTTATTGTTATTTAATAGGGTTACTGCTATACTTTCCTTCAAAACTAAACACCTTCGCCTCTTACTGATTGATCTCTTTTATCATTGAAACGGGGGCCACCTTTTTTTGAAAAAGGCGACTTCGATCCAAATAAAACTGCAAGAAGGGATAAACACCGCAGCCCTCTTTGGACAATACGATCTCTACCTTAAAAAAATAGAAGAGGCTTTTCCTGTTAAAATTGTGGCCCGAGGAGAAAGGTTAACTTTGGAGGGGGAAGAGCCTTCGGTCCGGCAAGTGGAACGGGTTTTTCATGATCTCTCGTTACAGGTCAAAAAAGGGTCCCATCTTCAAGAAAATGACGTGGACCTCGCCATCCGCATGGCCCAAGAACAACCCACAACCTCCCACAGAGAACCCCTTCAGACGGTAATCCCGGTTTCATCGAAAAGAAAGCCCATATCACCCAAAACCCCTACGCAACATGAATACATTAAAGCCATTCAAGAAAAAGGAATTGTCATCGGAATCGGTCCGGCGGGAACGGGTAAAACCTATCTGGCCATGGCCATGGCGGTTTATTCCCTGATCCGGAAAGAGGTTTCTCGAATTATCCTTGCCCGGCCAGCGGTGGAAGCAGGAGAAAAATTAGGGTTCCTTCCAGGGGATATGTATGAGAAAGTGAATCCCTATTTAAGACCCCTATACGACGCGCTGTATGACATGATGGAAGTGGATCAGGCCAACCGGTTGGTCGAAAGGGGAGATATTGAAATCGCCCCCCTCGCCTTTATGAGGGGCAGAACCCTGAACCACTCTTTCATTATTTTAGATGAAGCCCAAAATTCCACCTCGGAACAGATGAAGATGTTTTTAACCCGACTGGGTCATCATTCAAAAACAGTGGTCACGGGGGATATTACCCAGGTTGACCTCCCCACTGAGAAAAAATCAGGGCTCATTGAAATTCAATCCATTTTATCCGGCATTGATGGGATTCAGTTTATTTATTTTTCGGATCAAGATGTAGTCAGACACAAATTGGTTCAAGACATCATAAAAGCCTATGAAAAGCATACGGGAACGACTGGAAAAGGGTAAAGAAAGCCGGGAAGGAAAATTAAGAGTTCTTTCCGGGAAAACAGCGCCTTCCGCCAAAGAAGAAAAACGCACACCCAAACCTTGGTATCAAAACCCTGAAATTCAGCTAACGGGGATCGGGGCTTTACTGGTACTCTGTATTTCTTTTTTATTGGCACCCAAACTCCTGTTTGTTTTTCCCCAACTTGATATAGGGGAGCAGGTCCAACAAGATATAAAGGCCCCCACCGATTTAAAAATTCCGGATACCATCGCTAATCAAAAAAATCGGGAAAAAATTGAAGCGGAAACTCCATCCGTTTTTGATTTTGATTTAAGCCTGGTAACGGAAATCCAACGAAAAATCACAAAGGGGTTTTCGGTTTTAAAATCCGCCCCCTCTCGCACGGAGCCCTCAACTGAGAGGGCTCCGTTTCAGTCAGAAAAAATAAGAGAATTCCAAAATGTATTGGGAATTTCCCTGTCCCCCAATACCCTGGATACCCTTGAAAAGAATCCTTCCCTTGAAACCCAGGTCATCTCTCTTTACAAATCCCTCATGGAAAAGGGTCTGATTAATGATAAAAAACTTATGAAGGATGATTCCCACCGGGGCATCATCCTTCGGGTGGTGGGTCAAGGAAAAGAAAGTTTTATAAGAAACCTTGATTCGATTATGGATCTCCAAGAAGCGGAAGAGAAGCTTCAAAAATCCATTCAAACCAACCCCCGCTTGGATACCCTCCAAGGAAAAGCAGTCTTAGAAATGACTTTTAAATTATTGACCCCTAATCTCACTATTAATAAAAATGAAACCGAAATTCGAAAACGGGAGGCCACGGCCAATATTAAACCTCTGTTTTACCAAATCCAAAAAGGGAAAATCCTTTTTAAGGAAGGGGAACGGGTGACTGCCGACCACATCCCCCTTTTAGAAGAAATGGAACGGTACCAGGAACCCTCCACGTGGATTCAGATCCTCTCAGGCCTTTTTTTGATGGTGATCGTGATCGTGGGTATCCTTCTGTGGGATTTCAAGCGGCATTTATCCAAACAACGGTCCATTTTGAAAAGCAATCTTCCCTTGTTGGCCATTTTGATCGCCGGCACATTGATCATGGCCCAGCTTTCCCATTTCTTTTTGATTACCCTTGCCGATCGGTTCCCGTTTATTGACGCCTCCACCATCAGTTTTGCCCTCCCCGTTGCAGCCGGGGCTTTGCTGGTCTCTCTCTTATTTGATATTCATATTGCCTTACTGGCTTCTTTTATCCTGAGCCTGTTTATGGGGATATGGGTTCCCGAAGAAAACCTGTTTATTTTATATACCTTCGTGGGAAGTCTGGTTGCCGCCTTTAGTGTCATGAAATGTAGCCGGCGCTCCGCCTTAATCCGGGGGGGCTTCTTTGTTGGAATCGCAAATGTTTTTATGGCCTTTGCGATTAACCTGTATCACGGGGACCTGCTCACACTCAGCTGTCTTTTTGAGCTTCTCTTCGGTTTTACGGGGGGCTTTCTCGTCACGCTTGTGGTTTCGGCCTTGCTCCCCCTAATCGAATCCCTCTTTAAAGTCACCACGGATATTAAATTATTGGAGCTTTTGGACCCAAACCAACCTTTACTCCGAGACCTGTTCTTAACCGCCCGAGGAACCTACTACCACAGTATGATGGTCAGCCATCTGGCGGAGTCCGCCGCTGAGTCCATAGATGAAAACCCCCTTTTGGCCAGGGTCAGTTGCTATTACCATGACATCGGAAAGATGTTAAAACCGGAATACTATATTGAAAATCAATTGGCTGGGCCTAACCGGCATGATCACCTGTCCCCCAACATGAGTAGTCTCATCATTGCCGCTCATGTCAAGGAGGGAATTGAATTAGCAAAATCTCATAAACTACCCGAGGTCATCATTGATATTATTCCACAACATCATGGCACCCGGCTCATGAAGTATTTCTTCGAAAAAGCAAAACAGGATCATGACCCAGGACTCCCTCCGATTAAGGAGGAAGATTTTCGGTACCCCGGTCCAAAACCCCAAACGAAAATTGCCGGAATCATTATGTTAGCTGATGGTGTAGAGGCCTCCTCACGGGTTCTCAAGGAACCCTCCCCTGCACGAATCGAAAACCATGTGGAAAAAACGGTGACCACTATTTTTATCGATAACCAACTGGACGAATGCAATTTAACCATGAGTGATTTGAGAAAAATTAAGGAGTGCTTTACCCGTGTCCTTACTGGAGTTTTCCATCGCCGAATCGAATATCCCGGCACGGGACCGCCCTTCTACGGAGAACCGGCCAATGAGGGTCTTAATCCAAAACAAACAAAGGAAGCTCAACTTAAAAGTAAGGAATATAAGCGGGTTGGTGGCCAGGATGCTTCGGATGTTGGGATTTCCTAAGGGAGAGATAGGCCTTGTTTTTGTTTCCGATGGAAGGATGCGGGCATTAAACCGGCGTTACCGAAAGTTGGATCAAACCACCGATGTCCTCTCCTTTCCCCTCCAAGAATTCCACCAGGGAAAGAGGAAACCTCGTCTTCAAAAAACACCGTTGGATCCTCTTGGGGACGTGGTCATCTCTATTCCAATGGCTTTAAAACAGGCCCGAACCCAGGGAAAATCTGTTGATCATGAAATCATGACCTTATTGACCCATGGGGTTCTCCATTTGGTCGGTTACGATCATGAGGCGTCTCGGGTTGAGGAAAAACGGATGCGAAGCAAAGAAATGGCCTTTCATAAAACATTGACCCCCCGCCTTCCTGCTTTAACCCATTAACCATAGGAACGCCCTTATGCAAGGATTTCTGAAACGGTTTAGCAAGGGTTTGGAAAAAACCCGTTTGGGCCTAACCAAAGGCCTCCAACGTCTGGGACTGGGAACCCGCCCCCTGAACCCAGGTGACCTGGAAGATTTGGAGGAACTTCTGATTACCTCCGACCTTGGAGTCCATGCATCACAACGTTTTCTCAATTTTCTGAAGGAAGAAAACAAAAAAGGAAATATAAAAAATATTGATGATATCAAAAATTGTCTCAAAGGGGCCATGAAAACCCTTTTGGCCCCTTGCACCTTTGATTTCGCTGACTGGGTGCATCCCCAAATAAAACCGTTTGTGATACTGGTCGTAGGTGTCAACGGCGTTGGAAAAACCACCACCATTGGAAAACTGGCCCATCGATTCACAGCGGAGGGGAAAAAGGTCACACTGGCCGCCGGTGACACCTTTCGCGCAGCCGCCGTCGAACAATTGGAAATATGGGGCAAACGGGTAGGGGCCGATGTGGTCAAACAACAAAGCGGATCAGATCCCGCCGCAGTCATTTTCGACGCTTTGGCCGCGGGGCGAGCAAGAGGCACCGATATCGTCATTGCGGACACAGCGGGTCGTTTGCACACAAAAGCGCCTCTGATGGAAGAGCTAAAAAAAATCAAACGGGTCATGCAAAAAGAGGATTCCGCCAGTCCCCATGAAATTTTATTGGTTTTGGACGGAACCATCGGGCAGAACTCCCTTTCACAAACCAGACTGTTTCATGAAGCGGTGGGTGTGACCGGGTTGGCTTTGACCAAACTGGACGGGACCGCAAAAGGGGGAATAGTCGTCGCCATCTATGATGAATTGAAAATTCCTATCCGGTTCATCGGGGTGGGAGAAGCCCCGGAGGATTTACAGCCTTTCCAGGCGGAGGCCTTTGTAGAGGCTTTATTGGGATCGTAACCCCCTCATAAAGAGGTTTTTCAAACCACCACCCCTATCATTAGGGTTGGTTTTGAAAAAAGAATTGGTTTTGACTTTTCTCTCGGTTATTTCTAAAATAGGTTTTTCCTTCAAAATCCAACATACTTCAAAACACCTATGAAAAAATTTATCGGTTTATTTATTGTAATGTTTGTAGTGGTCGGGGTGTGGCAAACGCTCCAATCGTTCTTCTACTACCTTGAATTAAATTCAATGATGGATGAAATCATCATGGTGGAAACACTCCAGGGTCCCGAGGATCTAAGGAAATCTTTTATGGGAATGGCCCAGGATCGGGCAATCCCCTTAATCCCGGAAGTTATTCAGATCAAGGTAGAAGACACCGATAAAAAAACGGTTGCAGGAGCGATGATTGACTCTGAATGGATTAAGCAAACCAACCGCCTTTTAACCATCGACCTTTACTACCAAGCCCAAATTTTCTTCTTTTCGAAACGATATGTGCTTCATCGCGAAAAAATTTTTTCCCAAGCCTCCCTTGAAACGCCTGCCCTCCCAGATCTAGATAGCCCATAGAAAAATTCTCCATCTAAAATTGACATCGACGTTGACCTGTTGTTACTATTATGGGTTATCAATGGAACAAAATATTGACAGATTTTTAAAATGAGACGATCCGATGCTCACCATTCATAATCTGGATAAATCCTACGGGGGAAGGATTCTCTTCCAGGAGGCGTCCCTCAACATTCCTTCTCAAAGCCGGGTCGCCCTCGTTGGCCCCAACGGGTCCGGGAAAACCTCCCTCCTTGAAATAATCGCTGGAAACCTCTCCCCTGACGGCGGGACGATCGCTTTGAGTAAACAGGCCGTGGTGGGTTACCTTCCCCAAGAACTGCCGGCAGGCACCGATCGAACGGTCTTAGATCAGGTCATGGATCAAAGTCCAGAAACCCCATCCATTGAGCGGACGCTCCGCCAATTGGAAATTCAAATTTCGGAAACTTCTCCTGAGAAGTCAGAAACCCTCATCAAAGAATATGGTCGTCTCCAGGAAGAATTTGAGCGATTGGGTGGTTATGCCCGGGAAGCCAAAACCAAGGAAATTCTGTTCGGGTTGGGATTTCGGGAAAAACATTTAACCCAAACAGTCCAGGAACTATCCGGCGGATGGCAAATGAGAGTTCTGTTGGCACAACTTCTATTAAAAAACCCCGATCTTTTACTATTGGATGAACCCACCAATCACCTTGACTTAGAATCCGTCATTTGGCTCGAGTCGTATTTAAAAACATACACAGGAACCCTTTTTCTGATTTCCCATGATCGTCATTTCATGAATCACCTCGTGGACTGGGTGGTAGAAGTCACCCAATACAAACTGAAAGAATACCAGGGAAACTACGATCAGTTTTTAAAAACACGGGCCTTGGAAAAAGAAATTCTAGTCTCCACCTATAAAAACCAACAAAAGAAAATTGGAGCCACCCAGGAATTCATCGACCGGTTCCGTTACAAGGCCACCAAGGCCCGGCAGGTTCAAAGTCGAATCAAAATGCTGGACAAAATGGAACGGGTCGAAATCACACAGGAAAACAAAAAAATTCGCTTCTTTTTCCCCGAGCCTTTACGGAGCGGGAAAGAAGTCCTTCGTTTGAAAGAGGTTTATAAATCTTACGGACCGGTTTCCGTTTACCAAAACCTGGAAATGGTGATCCAGCGGGGAGACCGAATTGCCCTGGTCGGGCCCAACGGGGCAGGAAAATCAACCCTTTTAAAAATTTTGGCCGGGGCCATCCCCTTTGACAAAGGAAAAAGGAAATTAGGACACAACGTCACCCTTGCCTATTACGCCCAACATCAATTGGACCTCCTAACCCCACGTAACACGGTCCTGGAGGAAATGACCACCATCGCCCCTGAAGAAGCTTTAACCACTCTCAGAACCCTTTTGGGCTCTTTTCTTTTTACGGGGGATGAGGTCAATAAAAAGGTTTCAACCCTTTCGGGAGGTGAAAAAAGCCGCCTGGCCCTCGCCAAAATGCTCACCCGGCCTGCCAATTTCCTTTTGATGGATGAACCCACCAATCATCTGGACATCACATCAAGAGATATTTTGGAGGGGGCGATGTCACAATATACGGGAACCCTTTGTTTTATTACCCATGACCGCCACTTTATTCAATCCTTGGCCAATAAAATTATTGACATCCGAAATGGTAAAGTGACCGTTTACCCTGGAGACTATCACTACTACCTTTATAAAAAAGAAACCCCTCCAGCCCCCCCCCGGCCGGAACCCGAAACAATTTCTTTACAAGCCTCTATCCCTTCCGTTCAGGGGAGAAAAACAAGGGAACAAAAGAAAACAGAAGCGGAGGAAAGGAACCGTCGGTATCGGGAACTCTCCCCTTTAAAAAAACGGATCACTCATATCGAAGAAGAACTCGAATCAGAATCCGCAAAGCACAAAACATTGACTCAGGCCCTATCCGAAACAGAACTCTACGAAGATAATAAGAAATATTTTGAAACCCTGAAGCAATACAATCAGACCCAAAAGAAGCTCAAAGAACTGAATGAGAAATGGGAGCAGCTTTCACTGGAATTAGAACAAAAAGGAAAACAAAATGGGGAAGGTCAAACCCAAAGGGGCTAAGCTAAGTCCTCCTTTTCATAATTACGATGACATTATCCTCCGAAAAGTATAGCGCGGAGCTTCCCTCTGAGCTGCAAGCACTACAGATTTTCAAGAACAATCTATATTCTATGCATTAGCCGTCATTCCCGCGAAACCTGTCCTC
>DASWJH010000100.1 GCA_036397255.1 Nitrospiria bacterium | reverse complement strand
AGGCCCGAGAATGCCCGGTCCGGGGGCTTTTATTTTCGCCTGAATTTGGGTGATGGACCCATCCGAGTTCTTAAACAGGAGCGCATAACGGTCGGTAGAATCAAATGGGTCCGGAGGAATGACTAGGGATTCACCGGATTTTGGTATGAGGAAGAATAGGAGGATAGAAATGAAAGAAAGGAAAATGAGGTTTCGTTTTACCACAAAAATTCCTACGTCAATTGGAGGAAACAGGACAAAAAAGGTAAAATAACTTCAGAATCTTTTCATAAGACAGAAAATCTAGGGAAAAATATATTTTAAAAATGCCTTTGTCAACACCTAAATGTTGCATCGTTGAACAAATTTTACCCCAAAATATTGCATGAAAAATCCCAGCAGGAAGATCTTTATAATGTATCAAGACGATGCAAGAACCTGAAATTAAAAGATATTAAGGCTTTTATTGGGGAAACAGGTGGAAAAGATAAGTTCTCGGTTGATGGTGGAGATTTAACATGAAACTTTTTTTAATAAGGTTTTGTCTCAATAGGGGTTAAATCCAGACCTTTTTCAATCTCAAAAAAATTTTTAAAAACCTCCCCTTTCCCTCTTTTTTAAAGAAGGATTTTCCCAAAGAATAAAGGCTGGAAGAAAGTGAATTTCAAGATTCGCTCTAAAAAAAACATCCCATAAATACCCAAAACCTAAAGATAAACAACTAAATTTTTCTAGAAAGGGGTTGCACAAGAGAAATGAGCTGTTGTAAGATGTCCCGATCATAGAACACGTAGCCAAGGGAATGACATGACTAATTCTGACATTCAAAAATTTGAGCAAAGATTCAAAGACTTAGAAGCAATCCTTAAAGACCAGCAAAAAACCATTTCCAAACTCAATTCCAATTTATCACAGGTTCAGGCTGAGGTCTCACAGGCAAAAGAAAAGGTCCAGGAGGTATACAGTAAAAATGTAACCACCTGCAAATCATGCCAAACGGAATATGATCTTTTTTCTCATCATTACAGCATCGGTTTATTCGACAATATCGTTTACGTGAAGTGCCCAAAATGTCAAACAGCCATGCCCGTTGATCCCAAGGAAGGTGTAAAAAAAGAGTAGGACTCCTCTAATCAATCTGAAACGAAAAACGTTACTGGATTAATTTACAATGGAAAATCAAGACATTTATAAAGGGATGGTGTGGGATCTATATAGGGAGCATATTAAAAAGTTCTCTCACGCGCAGGTAAAAGGTTACCCCTCTGAAGAAGAGCAAAAAAGCGCCTTTCAAACTCTCCTGCCTGACTCTACGGTCAAGGTATTGGCCCAGGAAAAAGTGGGGATGGTGGTTCAATTTCACTTTATGGACAGGTACAAAGCAATGGACATGGCTTTTGTGGAAAATGTAAAAGGGTTTTTATCTGAGCGTTTTGGAGGCGGAAAATTTAAACTCAACCTCTATAACGGGATTAATTTTCTATCCACAAAAAATTTTGAAACAGAAGGCCCGCCTTTATGGAAAGATATGATTAAAGAAGAGGAGGAAATTTAAAAACCACATTTTGACCCTCAAAATTCAAACCACCGAAAACCCACTGCATCATCCTTTTGGAGTTTAAATAAATTGCCAAAAGCCATTTTCCAACTCACAATGGTTTTTCTCGTGATTACTGGCCTCATGTATCTCTTTGTTTTTTTAGAACCAGAGAAATCCGCTGAACCAGAGGAAAGGGATATTCGAATTCCCCGGGCCCCGGCCTCTGCAAGCAATATTGAAAACCCAATTCCCAATTCCCCCCTAACCATTTCCGAGGGAGAAAAAATATTTAAAGGGAAAGGAACATGTTTTACCTGCCACGGAATGACCGGAAGGGGAGATGGACCTGCGGGGTTGGAATTAAGGCCAAGACCCCGGGATTTTTCGAATCCTGAATTCGCCAGATTGAGAACCGATGGTGAGATTTTTTGGGTCATACGGAACGGAAGCCCCGGGACCCGGATGTTTTCCTATTCACCATCCATCATTACCGAGGAAGAGGTTTGGAAAGTTATCCATTTTATTAGGACCTTAGGAGAGGGGGCGGCCACCGGTTAAACTTCTCAATCCGAAAAACCATGGCGTTGCAAACCCCAAAAAAATCAAAAAAATTCATTGATTTGCATTTAAAACCCTTTTATAATAAGGACTTATTTTTTAAGGAGGAGACCCATGTACAAAAGGATTTATGTTCCTGTTGATAATTCAGACCATTCCAACAAGGCCATTGAAATCGGAGTGGATCTGGCCAAACAATTCGGAGGAACAGTCATCGGCAGCCACGCCTACGCCGCTAAAATGCATGATAAGCGGTTCAAACAGATGGAATCAGGCCTTCCCGAAGAATACCATGATGAAAAGGAGTTGGAGCGCCAACGGAAAATCCACGACTCCTTAATCACCCGTGGTTTGGTGATTATTACGGACTGTTATTTAGATGTCATGGATCAGCAATGTAAATCCGCCAACGTTTCCTTTGAACGAAGGGCCTTAGAGGGCCGTAATTTCCAGGTCATAACCGAAGATATCAACCAGGAAAAATACGATCTGGTGGTCATGGGAGCACTCGGTGTGGGTGCAGTGAGAGATAGCATTATCGGCAGCGTATGCGAAAGGGTCATTCGAAGAACCAGGTCTTCTGATATCTTTGTGGTCAAAGACCTTAAACCGATGAACGGAAACCGGAAAATTGTGGCTGCAGTGGATGGAAGCGCACATTCCTACGGGGGACTCAAAACAGCCATCGCTATCGGCAAAGCCCTAAATATTCCGGTAGAGGCTGTTTCCGCATTTGATCCCTACTTCCACTACGCCATGTTTAACAGTATCGCAGACGTTCTCTCCGAAGAAGCAGGAAAAGTATTCCGCTTTAAAGAACAGGAAAAACTCCATGAGGAAATTATTGACAGCGGTCTCGCCAAAATTTACCAGGCCCATCTGGATATTTCAAAGCAAGAGGCCGAAGCCGATGAGACCAAAATTAAAACCACATTGTTGGATGGGAAACCATTTGACCGGGTCATTCAGTATGTCAAAAAGGAAAAACCGTGGCTCTTGGTATTGGGCCGAATTGGGGTCCATAGTGATGACACCATGGATATGGGAAGCAACACCGAGAATCTCCTACGGCTTGCTCCCTGCAACATCTTAATTTCAAACCGAACCTATACCCCGGCCATTGACACCACGGCCATGTATACACTGGCCTGGACTGAAGAGGCCTCCAGAAGAATGGAAAAGATCCCCGTGTTTGCCCGCGGTGTGGCCAAAACAGCCATTCATCGCTATGCCATTGAAAAAGGCCACAGCATCATCAGCAACGAAGTGGTAGACACAGCCATGGGACATCTTCTCCCTCCTGAAGCGGTAGCCGCCATGAAAGGTATGGGAAAAACCTTGGATGAACAAGGAATCGATCGAAATAAAATGACCGCAGACGATGGTGTGGTCCGAGATCTGATGAATACCCAAAGCGCACAGGTCATGGGTTTAATGGGTGATACCGCCGCCGCCAGTGCTGGAGCGGACATTCTCAACTATGACCAGCGCCGGGAATTGGATTACTGGGTCTGCTCTGGATGCGGCCATTTGGCCAAAGGATCCCAACCAGTGAAATGCCCGATTTGTATGGGAGAGGGTTCAGCCTTCAAAATTATCGACAAGTCAATTATCCATGCGGCCGCCAAGGCAGAAGGAAACATTGAAGTCGAAATGGCCTATGACGATGTCGTCATTGAATGGACCTCTGAAGCAAAAGAAAGGTTAAGGTCTGTTCCTTCCGGCTATATGCGCCGCCGGACGAAGGCCATCATTGAAAAATCGGCACGAAAGATGGGCATCAAAACCATCACGGCCGACTTTACAGGAAAAATTATTATGGAATACGCCGATGAAGTCAGCTGGAAAGATGAACTGTTAGGAGACAATGAGGAAAAAATCAAAGCTCCTGCCCCAGAATTTGAATGGACTCGGGATGCGAAGACCCGGCTCGAGAAAGTTCCCCCTGGTTATATGCGGGATTGCACACAGAGCATGGTTGAAAATCATGCACGGTCCAAAGGGGTAAAAGCCATTACGCTGGAGATTGCTAACGAGGGAATTGAACAGGCCAAGGCCACCATGGAAGAAGCGGTCAAAGATCCCTCAAAGATGCAGGAGATTTTGGACAAGCTCATGCCCAAAAAATCCCAGGGTAACGGCCAAGCAACAGCTCAACCAAGTTCCACAAAACCTGCTGGCAACTAAAAAACGGTTTGTAGAACACAATTCCCTAACGGACCCACTCGACCCCCCCACTCTACTGGTGCGAGATTGGAATTCTACAAAGTACTGAATTTCTGGATTCACCTGGTTTCTGCCTTTATTTGGGTCGGGGGAATTCTTTTTAACTCTCTGGTTTTATTGCCTACCCTCAGATCAAAAGTGGCCAAAGAAATCGGGGAACCTTTTCTCTTAAAACTTCACACTAAGTTCACGAAAATCTCCATTTTCCTGGTCTCTCTCATTCTCGTCACGGGAACCATAAACATTAAAATCGCCCGGGGTATCCGAATGGAGTTCAGCCAACCCTATTTTTTTGCCCTCAGTTTTAAAATTCTCCTTTTTACCCTTCTGCTTTCCATTTTTGTTCTAAATCTAAAAAATCTTTCAGAGGCCAATAAAAAAACCGGTATGCCATACATTCCCTTTCAAGATACCTCCATGATCCTAGGCGTCCTCATCATCCTCATGGCCGCCTTTCTCAAACATGCTCCTTAGCAACATCCTCTCGTCATTCCGGAACGGTTTTATCGGGAATCCAGCTTTTTATTTCCCCCTTTCGCAAAGGGGGCTAGGGGGATTTTACGATGAAGATTTTCCCAGTCCCACTCCCGTCATTCCCGAACGGGTTTATCGGAAATCCAGAAGTAATTTCCTAAAAAAAATTGGAAAAATTACGGTTTCATGGATTTGAAGGAAAGAGAAATTTCTTAACGAAGAATTGTGGTCCCGAAGGGGGAATCCCCCCATGAGCCAAGCCCCGGGGATTTTGGGGTATTCTTACTCAACCAACAACCATAGAATCGACCCCTTTTACGCACCTAAAAGTTTTGCGAAAGGTTCGAGGTTTCCTCATTGGACACCTCCAGGGGTATTGTCCCCTTTTTTAGTGTCCATGAAGTTTGGGGTCAAATCTGCACTTGGCTCATCCTTGAATTTTTATCCTTATTTCCTCAAACCGTTTTGCTGTCCTTCTATCCTTCTCCATCTCCCTGCCCATCCTTCCAATGACACTGCTTACCCCTGAATATCCATCCATCCCAAATTCCTTGGCTATTTCTTCAAGCTTCATGCCCCCTATCCTTCGACATACGAATATCCCCATCGCCCTGGCCTCATTTCTTTGACCCCTCCTCACTCGCTTTATTTCAGCTTCCCTAACCCCGTATACCCTTGTTACCGCCCTTAGGCAGGTCTCTAGAGTTGGTTGAATATAAGTTCGTGCCTCTGGTATTTCTTTCGTTTTCTTTTCAAATCCTTTGATCTTCTTTCGTATGCTTTCCAAAAATTTTTTTGACCCTAAAATGGGATTCCATCTGGAACCACTATAAAAAGTTTTTATCGGTTCATCAATCTCCGATTTCATGTAATTCTCAAAGGCCTTATATGGGTCTCGTTTTGGAAACCTCCGAAGTAGTTGTTCTACATCTAACCACATGGGTTTCTTTTTTCTTTTTCTATAATACCGGCAACTACTCCACTCATAAACCATGGGGTTTTGAACTTTACCTGCTTCCACCGGGTTTCGGTGTATATATCGGGTTACCTGAAGGAAATATTCCTCCGCATCCACCACAATAGCCTTATACCTTCCCCTAAATAAAGGCCCATCCCTTTTATGCGTTCGGTTATAGCGCTGTGTGTACAACCCATCCAGATGCCTCATAGTTCGGGAAAGATTGGCTTGAGGGGTTTGCATTAACAAATGATAATGATTATTTAACAAGCAATAGGCAAGAATCCGAATACCCCACATTTCATGGCATTCAGAAAGAAGTTCCAAAAAACACTGTCTATCTTT
>DASWJH010000099.1 GCA_036397255.1 Nitrospiria bacterium | reverse complement strand
CAAGCACTACAGATTTTCAAGAACAATCTATATTCTATGCATTAGCCGTCATTCCCGCGAAACCTGTCCTCGAATGCCTCTATCGGGGAGCGGGAATCCAGAAGTTGTTGATTTTAAAGAGCCTGGATTCCTGCCTGCCGGCAGGCGGGCCCGATAAAACATTCGGGAATGATAGACTCAGATTTCAACACCGCCAAAATACGTTAGTGAATTTACGAAAAAGAGCACTAAGTAAGCTAAATAAAACCCGCATGGATTAACTTAATATAACCAACAAGGAGGTGGAGAATGGCTGAACCTAAAATTGCACAAAAAAGTCCTTATGTCCTGGAAGTTGAACCCGGAACCTATGCCTGGTGCCGGTGCGGATTATCCCAAAAACAACCCTATTGTGATGGGTCCCACAAAGGAACAGGAATGTCCCCCGAGGTTGTTCAAATTGAAGAAAAGAAAACGGTTGCTTGGTGTGGATGCAAGCACACAAAAACGCCGCCTTTTTGTGACGGAACCCATTCCAGTTTGACCTAGACCCAAAAGCTTTTAAGAAAACTTCAAGGGAAAAACCGGAAATATTTTAAAGAGGACAAAAAAAAACAAAGGTTTTCTTTATGGAACCCCTTGTTTTTTTACGTTTAGTTTGAAATTATTTCACATGGCCTAAAAACTTCATTAAATTCAAGGTGTTATTGACTTTTAAATTTCCCTCTCATTTCATTTCTTTATTCCTTGACAAAACCCACAGGGTTGGCACATATTAACTATTTGTATAACTTCTTCATTTGAAGGCTTTTTTTAAAAAAAACCTTGAGTTGTATTAGTTAGGTTTTGAAAGTTCATTGTCAAAAGAAACGGTTTCATCATTTATTTCACCTTAAAAAACTTCTAATAATGTAAAGGGGGGAGAAGGTATTGGCAGTCAAGGTGCACGAAAATCAGGTTGAAAAAGCATTAAAGGTCCTCAAAAGGCAATTAGCAAAAGAGGGTCTCCTCAAGGAATTAAAAAGAAGACAATTTTACGAAAAACCATCGGTGAAAAAAAAGCGAAAGCAAAGAGAAGCAAGGAAAAAAAGGCTAAAAGCACTTCGCTATTCCGAAGAATAATTTTTTCCTGCTCAACCCCTTTTTTTGCTGAAAATGTGAGCTTTTAAATTATGAATCAAAAAGGGGGCGTTTCCGGGATGGAAAGACCCCCTTTTTTTTTGGCGGCAGAACAGCCCTGTTCCTTATTTTTGTATCCGGACCAGGTATGTTCTCATCTTTCCATCGATTTCCGTATACGCCACCTTGACCTTCATTCCTAATTTTAAATCCTCTTGGGTCAGAAAGGTCCTTCCTTTTTTCACTTGGGTTTCGTCATTAAAATGAAACCCCTTTTCCAATCTTCGGTTTTTAACAACCAGGAGACCCTGATCCGGGTCGATGGCCAGGATCTCTCCTGTCATGGTTCGGGCCTTATCGGTGTTGATGACTTGCTGGCCCTCACCACTTCCAATGATAGATGTTAACGCTCCCGTTTGGGCAATGGCCCCAGGAACCAAAAATAGGCTCAACATCCCTGCAACAGCTAAAGCAAATAAACGGTTCATGGTTAGACCTCCTTTTTAGTTTTGCATTTAAGTTAGATGTTGTTTTGTTAACAACCCCCTTGGATTGCAGAGTTGATGCCAATTTGAATTATCTGGGATTAAGATAAGTTTTTTTAAATATTTCAATAGGTTTTAACCCTTTTAGTTTAATTTGATTTTAAACAGCAATATGATCATCTGTTCAGACCACCCTGAAGGAAAGGACCTCTGGAAAAACCCGAGAATTTCATATCCCCTTTCGTGTATAATTAAAAACTAATATTAAAAAAACGGGGCTTTGGGGAAAATGACCACCCAATACACGCGAAAACAAATTCTCACTTTTGTGATGCAGAAGAAAAATCTCGAAGGGGTTGACCTTTCCGGAGGGAATATTGCAGGCTGTCAATTCACCGGCGCCAATTTTTCAGGGGCCAATTTATCCGAAGCCAACTTGTCACAATCTGATCTCCAGGGTGCCAATCTTTCAGGAGCGGACCTTTCCAAAGCCAACCTCGGTTCTGCCAATTTAAAAGGTGCAAATTTGGAGGAGGCCAATTTATCCGAAGCCAATCTTCTCAAAGCGAACCTTACCCAGGCAAACCTCAAAGATGCCACCCTTCAAGAAGCAAACTTAGCCCAAGCTGATCTTTCGGAAGCAGACCTAACCGAAACGAATCTTCAAAAAACCGTTTTATATGAAACCAACTTTAAAGGGGCGAACCTTAAAAAGGCGAATTTTAGGGAGGTAAATATATCGGAGGGTAATTTCGATGGAGCCAACCTGGCCGAAGCCAATAAAGAAGGGGCATTACAAAAAACAGAAAAAATGAGCCTATCAGACGCCTTAAGGGAATGGGCGGAGGAAAGGCTCAAAAAACAACCCCAAAAAGGAAACCATTAATTACAATTTAAATCCTACAACGCATTCTACCGCTGCATTGATGATGAATACAGAAAAAACCGGATCCGGGTACTTTCAACAAGGAATGATCCTTTTTCATCGAGGAGATTTCCCCGGTGCCCAACGACTCTTAGAATTGGCACTAAAAGAGGCTCGGGAACAAAAAGATCTCCAGCATTTATCAGGAATACTAGGAAACCTTGGAAATATATGTGCCACCCTGGGAGAAACACGAAAAGCGGCAGCGTTTTATCAAGAAGTCTTAGACATTCAAAAGAAAGCCCCGGATTATCGCACCGTGGGACAGACCCTGGTTAATCTGGGAAATCTGTTTAGGGAAAAGGGAGAATCAAATCGTGCCCGTGCGTATTACCTGGAGGCAAAAGATTTCATAGAAAAAGCCCAGGACAATCACTCCCTAGGAACTCTTTTTAGCAATTTGGGCCTTTTAGAAATGCACGCAGGAGAGGTTGGAAAAGCCATTCCTTTTTTTAAAAAGGCTTTGGACCTCCACAAGCAAACAGGAAATGAAGAGGGTTTAGCGGCAACCTGGGGACAGCTCGGAAAGGCTTATCAGTTTCTAAAAGTATTCAAAAAAGCGGAGACCTGTTTTAATTTCTCATACACCCACTTCGGCCACATCGGTCACCCGTCAGGGGAAAAAGAAGCACTGGTTTATCTTGCAGATCTATACGAGTTGAGAGAGCAAAGGGAGCTTTCTCTTCGCTGTTTGGAAAGGGTGTTAGAAATTAACAAGCGCTTCCGTTTTAAAGAACCTGAAGAATTCACAATTCGAGTGAAGAATCTACGAAAAGCGATCCATCCGACTTCTGTCTACCCCAATCTCAAAGCTAAAGGCTAAACTCGTTTAAAAGCAAATAGCCAAACCTCCTCTCCTTTCCCCTCAATTCCCCCTTTGAGAAAGAGGTCCCCTCCAATTCCCCCTCTTTGGAAAAGAGGGGCCAGGGGAGATTCTATAATCTCAAATCCCCCTTATTCCCCCTTTTCTTAAGGGGGAAACTATTTAAACTTCCCTTCTTTAAAAAAGACCCCTCCCTAAATTCCCCTCTTTGGAAAAGAGGGGCCAGGGGAGATTTTATATTCTAATTCCCTTCCTTCCACCTTTGCTCACGTAATTCTCCCCAATTGAGAAAGAGATGCCTCCACAATTTCCCCTCTTTGGAAAAGAGGGACCAGGGGAGATTTTATATTCTAATTCCCTTCCTTCCACCTTTGCCCACGTAATTCTCCCCAATTGAGAAAGAGATGCCTCCACAATTTCCCCTCTTTGGAAAAGAGGGGCCGGGGGAGATTTTATATTCTAATTCCCCTCCTTTCACCTTTGCTAAATGGGAAATTTATTCCCTCCAAAACCCGACCAAGATTCTATTTTGAAATATTGATTAAATAAGGTATATTCTTCATTATTTCTTTTAATAGAGCAAAGCTGTTCCTGGAAAGTTTTTTAATGGAATTTAAAGAAACCGATTTAAAAGAAGTGGTTCTGATTAAACCCGATATTTTTTCGGATGAACGGGGTTTCTTTATGGAAACTTACCATCAGAAAAAATACGCGGAAGCCGGAATTCCGGAATTTTTCGTACAGGATAATTTTTCCAACTCAAAAACCCGAACACTTCGGGGGCTTCATTACCAACTCGGGAAACCCCAAGGCAAACTGGTCTTTGTGCTTTCAGGTGAAGTCTTCGATGTGGTAGTGGACATCCGTAAGGGTTCCTCTCAATTCGGGAAATGGATAGGGGTTCACTTATCCGGCGAAAATAAACTCCAACTATACATTCCCCCTGGATTTGCCCATGGTTTCTGCACCCTATCGGATCAGGCCAACTTTGTGTATAAATGCACCGACCTCTACTCCCCCAAAGATGAGCGCGGAATTATCTGGAATGACCCCACCATCGGAATCCAATGGCCAATCATCTCACCCCTCCTCTCCCCAAAAGATGCCTCTTTCAAAGGGTTGAAGGAGATGGAAGATGATCTTCCCTTGTTTGAGGGTTATTAATTTTTTTAAATCTTTTTGCCATGGTTTACCCAATGATGGATAACAATCCAAAGAAACCCCTTTTCGACGAAGATCCAACACTGATCAAACGCAACCCTAACCTGGACGACAAGAGATTTCGCAAAAATCACGCCTCCCTCATCGTTTTGAAGGGTGCAGAGATCGGCCGAAATTTCCTTCTTAGAAAAACCCGCCAAATCATCGGGCGTAGCCCTGAAGCGGACATCCGTCTTCCGGACCATGGGGCCTCCCGGGAACACGCACGAATCAACTACGAAGGGGATGTACAAAACCAAAAAACAACCTACATTGTCACTGATCTCGGAAGCAAGAACCACACCTTTGTAAACTCCCAGCCCGTGAAATCCGCCCAGCTTCGGGATGGAGATAAGATCCAGATCGGGGAAACGGTGTTGAAGTTCGTCGTCTTGGACGACATCGAAGCGGCCTTCCACGCCGAGGTTCGTGATCTGATTACCTATGACAAACTCACGGGTCTGTTAACCAAGGAATCGCTCTATTTGGCTTTTGAGCGAGAACTCCAGCGTTGCCTTCGCTACAATCTGCCATTGGCAGTCTTAATGATGGACCTTGATTTTTTCAAATCGGTCAACGATCAAAACGGACATTTGATGGGTAGTCACGTGTTGGCCGAGGTCGGCCGTCTTATTCGCCAGTCTATTCGAATCTCCAATGTATCGGGTCGGTACGGCGGGGAGGAGTTTATCAGCTATCTGGCCGAAACCGATTTGGAAGGGGGACGGCTGGCTGCTGAGCGCATCCGAGCCGCCATCGAAGCACATCCATTTACATTCGACAATAAAACCATCCGGGTCACCATCAGCATTGGTGTCTCAAATGCCCCGGGTCACGGACGTGACACTAAAACGCTCGTATCCGCCGCCGATCGGGCACTCTATCGCGCAAAGGAGACCGGGAGAAACCGTGTGTGCACCGCCTAAATGGATTCCACTTCTTCTAAAAAGCCGTCATTCCCGTGGAAACGGGAATCCAGGAATTATATAGACCGCTCTCGGGCTCGTGTTTGGCAGGAAGGATTATACTGAAATAACATCATTACTTAGAGTCTGTATTTTAACATTCAACTTGCTGAATTTGCGTTGAAAAAGTATAGTAGGGAAACAAAATCAGCAAGGAGGATCAATGGAGCTTTTGAACGAACTTTCTTTCACGCTTGAGAAACCGCACTGGGCGGTCAACC
>DASWJH010000098.1 GCA_036397255.1 Nitrospiria bacterium | reverse complement strand
TAGGAGACATCATCGGGATGGTCCGCTGTTCAGGGGTAGGTACAAAGCTATCGTAGTGGATGAAGAGTCGTATTTATTAAGTGTGGTACGGTATATCCACCGAAATCCTGTTGAAGCAGGGTTGGTTCGAGGTTTAGATCGATATCCATGGAGCAGTTATCGGATGTATATGAAAAAAGAGAAAAGGCCCCAATGGTTGGATGTGAAGCAGGTATTGGGGCGGTTTCCTAAAAAGGGGCGGTTAAAGGCATTTCAGGAGTATATGGGGACTGAGGTAGAAGACAGATTAAGGAGGTTTTATTCCAGTCGGAAATGGGTACCCGTATTAGGGGGAGAGAGTTTTGTAGAGAAGATACGGAAGCAAATCAAAAGAGCGGGGAAGAAGGTTCAAGAAATACCCGAAGCAAAACGATCCATTCAACCAACAATGCAAAAGTGTCTGGAAGCGGTGAGGAGAGTATATGGGATAAAAGGGGAAGAAATCAAAGAAAGCAGGAGAGGGGAGAGAAACGAACCGAGGGCGATGGGGATGTATGTGTGCCGGTGGATAGGGGGGATGAAGCAAGGGGAAATCGCAAAGGAATTTAAACTGGGAGGATATTCAGGGGTAAGTAGTACAATTAGAAGGATGAGGAAGGAGTTAGAGAAAGGAGGAAAGGTGCTCCAAAAATACGGGGCAATTAAAAAGGTTCTCGAAAGTTGAGCCAAGACGAGATTTGACCCCTTTCTGGGTTGGTTCGAGGTTTAGATCGATATCCATGGAGCAGTTATCGGATGTATATGAAAAAAGAGAAAAAGCCCCAATGGTTGGATGTGAAGCAGGTATTGGGGCGGTTTCCTAAAAAGGGGCGGTTAGAGGCATTTCAGGAGTATATGGGGACTGAGGTAGAAGACAGATTAAGGAGGTTTTATTCCAGTCGGAAATGGGTGCCCGTATTAGGGGGAGAGAGTTTTGTAGAGAAGGTACGGAAGCAAATAAAAAGAGCGGGAAAGAAGGTTCAAGAAATACCCGAAGCAAAACGATCCATTCGAGAAACAATGGAAAAGTGCCTAGAAGCGGTAAGGAAAGTATATGGGATAAAAGAAGAGGAAATGAAACTGAGTAAGCGAGGGGAGAGAAACGAACCGAGGGGGATGGGGATGTACGTGTGCCGGTGGATAGGGGGGATGAAGCAAGAGGAAATCGCAAAGGAATTTAAACTGGGAGGATATTCAGGGGTAAGTAGTACAATTAGAAGGATGAGGAAGGAGTTAGAGAAAGCAGGAAAGGTCCTCCAAAAATACGGGGCAATTAAAAAGGTTCTCGAAGGTTGAGCCAAGACGAGATTTGACCCCTTTCCTCTTTCCTTCTTCTCTTTCTTTCCCCCTTTCTGACCCCTTTCGCTTTCCCTTTCCTAATATTGTCAATTTTACATGCCTGACCCCTTTCCATGACCCCTTTCCGGGAGTGATACGTTAACCATCCACCAGGATGCCATCAATCCGGGAGAGCAAGTTCTTATCGTGGATGATCTTTTGGCCATCGGGGGAACCATTTCCGCCACCGTGGAATTGGTCAAACAACTGGGGGGGGTGATCGCGGGCATTGCATTTCTGATTGAACTGACCGACCTTCGCGGCCGAAACAAACTGGATGGGTACAACATTCTTTCCTTAATTTCCTAATAGATCGGGATCACCGCCCGGCAGGGAGAGTGACTGTCCTTGCGTCACTTCGACTTTTTTCTTTGTCATTTCGACCGGAGGGAGAAATCCATGTCCGGAAAATATGAGGGGTCTTAAGATTCCTCGCGTTCGCTTGGAATGACTAAAAGCGACGGATTTTTTAACGGTGACAAGGGATTTTCCTCCTATGGAAAAGGGGGGGAAAGTCCCTTTTTCTTTTTACGATATGACGTTTCCCTTCTTCCCCGCAGGTCGAAGACACGGCACTTTACCACAGGTAAAGCATGCATCGTTGTGTCATCCCGGTTCGGATAGCCATTCCCTCCCTTCCAGCCGGGGGTTTTTAAAATTATTTTTATCCTTCCCCAGGATGCCTGTTTTACGGATGTCTTTGTATGAATTGACCTTTTTTGGGGTTTCATATAATATAGATTTCTTGTATCCGAAACTGGAAACAGGTAGGATCAAGCCTCCATTAAAATTCCCAACGTGGCGTTTTTTTCAATTTATCCGTTAGTGCCTCGGATGTTTTTAATCGCTTGGGAAAAAAGTCGTTTTTATGAATCTTCGCCGCCCAAAATCGGTTTTAAGGCTTGTCCTGATCGGTTTTTCTTTGGTGACGTTGCCCCTTATTTTCGCACTCGTCAATTCCATCGTTTACGTGGACCGTTTGGTTCATCAAAGCCAGAGGGCCGTTTTTCAAACGGTTCAAACCACAAAGAACAGCTTTAAACTCATTGACCAGGTGACGGCGATGGAACGCAGCTCCAGACAGTATCTCGTTCTGGGCGATCCGTCGCTGTTTGAGGTTTATCAGAAATTTCATGAAGGGTTTCAAGACACAGCCGGGGAACTGTCCGGCCTTCCATTGGATGATGCCCAGCGGAGTCTTTTAAAGGAATTGTTGGAAAAAGAACAGAGTTTATATGATACCCTGAGCGAATTTCCTTATGATTCCGAGAAAAGCCGCCTGGCCCTTTCAGAATTCAGTTCTTTGGGGGATCTTGTCTCCCCGGTATTATCCGAAAGTACCCGTTTGATTGATCGGGAAATCAATTCCATACAAAAAATGGCCGAAGAGGCTGAACGGGTTTTATTCTGGCAGCTGGTTGCCGTTGCCCCAGTGGTTTTCGGTCTGGTGGTTGTTTTTACGGCACTGATTGCCCGGCCGATCCGAAAGATCGATCAATCGATCCACCGGTTGGGGGACGGGGCATTTTCATCCGAAATTGTGATAACGGGCCCTCAGGATTTGGAATACCTCGGGAAACGATTGGATTGGTTGCGGTTGAGGCTCATTGACCTGGAGGAGCAGAAAAATAAATTCTTAAGCCATATTTCTCATGAGCTCAAGACGCCACTGACGGCCATCCGGGAAGGGGCGGAGCTTCTGGTGGATCAGGTCGGAGGCCGGTTGACCGATGAGCAACGAAAAGTGGCCAGTATTCTACGAGAGAATAGCGTACAACTTCAAAAAATGATTGAAAATTTGGTAAATTTTCGTGCCGTATCGCTGAGGCATTCCGCTCTTTACATGAGCCCTCTCAAGTTAAAGGCCCTGATCGAGAAAGTTGCCGCCGATCAAGAGCTGGCCATAATGGCGAAGAGCATTCGCCTGGAATTGAATTTGGGGGAAGTATGTATTTCGGGGGACGAAGAAAAATTAACGACCATCTTGGATAACCTGTTGTCCAATGCCATTAAGTTCTCATCTTACGGGGGGCAGATTAGGATTCGTTTGAAAAGGGAAGGTCCGAATGCGGTTCTGGATATACAGGATTCCGGACCCGGCATCCATCCAGATGACCGGGACCGTGTGTTTGACGCCTTTTACCAGGGGGGTGTTTTACCCGAGGGATACATGAAGGGAACCGGAATCGGATTATCCGTGGTGGCGGAATATGTTCGTCTTCATCACGGAAGCATTGAAATCATGGATGGGGAAACACAGGGCGCGCATTTCCGTGTGATCCTCCCTGTGGGTGGTGATGGGGACATGGCATGAATCCTGCGTTTTTTTGTTTTTTACTGGTTCAATTAGCGGTTCTTACCCTTTTCGGTTGTCCTGACCTTAAAAATAAACACCATTTTCCGCCTGCGGAAACGAAGATTGGGGATTTACTGGGTCAAGAGTCCCACGTAGTTTCGGTCATTTACTACTATCGTTATCTTCATTCGCTGTCTGAAGGGGAACTTGAACGGGAGCATGCCCATGCCAAACAAGACCTTTCGGAGAAGCATCAACCCATTTCCCGTCTTCGAATGGGGTTGATCCTGGGGATTCCCCAAGCCCCTTTCAAAGATTATCATCAGTCCCAAAAATTTTTGGAGGATTATATCCTAGACCCGGCGGTCCAAGATCCCACACTTAAGGAATTTTTGTTGATTGTGAGTTCTTATGCCCAAGAATTGGAAAATCAACAAAACCGGCGTCAACACCTTGAAAAAGATTGGAAGGACGAAAAGAAGGAAAGGGAATTATTGCAGGAAAAACTTGAAGAGCTTAAAACCATTGAAAAAAGTCTTCTGGAACGGGAAAATAAAAAACGCCCATGAGCGAAAACAAACAAAAAATCCTGATTGTGGATGATGATACCGATCTTCTCAGGCTTTTGACCATGCGCCTGAAAGCTGCGGGATATCAGGTAACGACCACCGAGAGCTCGGAGAAGGCCCTGGTCCAACTGACTGTTTTCCGTCCGAACCTGGTGATAACCGATTTGCGGATGGAGGGGATGGACGGTATGGCCCTGTTTGAAGCGATTCAAGAAAGTCATCCGGCATTGCCGGTCATTATTCTGACCGCCCATGGGTCCATTCCCCAGGCGGTAAAGGCCATTGAAAAAGGGGTATTCAGTTATTTAACCAAACCGTTTGACGGAAAGGTCCTCATTAATCATGTTCAAAAAGCCCTCCAGTTAAGCGGACAATCCCCGGATCCGATTTCAACCGAGCAAGACATGCAGTGGCGTAAGGAGATCATTACGCGAAGTCCGTTGATGGAAGAGGTTTTATGTCAGGCAAAACTGGTAGGGGAAGGGGATGCCAGCGTATTCATCCATGGGGAAACGGGAACGGGAAAAGAGCTTTTGGCAAAAGTCATTCAAAAGGCGAGCCCCCGTCGCAACCGGCCCTTTATCGCGGTGAATTGCAGTGTCATTCCCGAGCAGCTGTTCGAATCCGAATTGTTTGGGTACATGAAGGGGGCCTTTACGGGGGCGGTTCAAAATCGGAACGGATTGTTTCAAGCGGCGAATGGCGGGACCCTTTTTTTCGATGAAATTGGTGATATGCCCATGATGTTTCAGCCCAAATTGTTGCGGGCGTTGCAGGAAAAGCAAATCAGGCCGGTCGGGTCCACTCAAGACGTTCCCGTCGATGTCAGAATCATTTCTGCCTCCCACCGGGACCTTGAAGCGGAAATGGAGGGAGGACATTTTAGAGCCGATTTATATTATCGATTGAGCGTGGTCACCCTTGAGGTGCCGCTATTATCCAAACGGCGGGAAGATATTCCCCTTCTCTCGACCCATTTTCTTTCGGATCTTTCCGGAAAAAATAATAAAAAGGTGACGGGATTTTCACCGGAGGCCATGGAGTTGTTGATCCATGCCCCATGGCCGGGAAACGTCCGGCAGCTTCAGAACGTTGTGGAGCATGCCATCACGCTCTGCACCACCCCGATTATTTCCGCATCACTGATTCAAAAGGCCTTAAGGACCAAATCGGAACAGATTCCTTCTTTGGATGAGGCCAAAATACGGTTCGAGCGGGACTATCTCGTTCAACTGCTACAAATGACACAAGGTAATGTCAGCCAGGCCGCCAGTCTGGCCAAACGAAACCGCACTGAATTCTACAAACTCATCAGGCGCCACAATCTTGTCCCTTCCTTATTCCGATCTCAGGAAAATGTGTAATCGTCGTAAAAAAGCGACAACCCAGTAGATTGATTTTAAAAGGGATTTGGGTCTACTCGGAAATAAATGTCGTTATGCCCCGACACATGACTTTCTGGATCGGATACGTCTAACGATATAAGATACTGATTTTTTTAAGGTAAATTCATTTGGTACCCATCTTGCTTTTCGAAATAAGTAAAATCACCGAACAAAAGGAGGACGATGGTTATGAGAGAAAAAACAATGGTGTTTAATAAACAGTGTGAGGTTGAAATGCAGGGCGCTCTGGATAGGATTACCGACCTCGACCGGGAAACGAATGTGATCATTTTGGCCATCGATTCGGGGAAGCAGATTTCCATAGAAGGGGCCACCTTTTACTTTCCGAATCGGACCGAAGGGTTGCATGCGTTCAATTTCATCACGAACATTGCAAAAGACGTCTATTTAGGTTGCGTCGAAGAAACCGAGAATAAACAAAAACCTGTATTGCGTTCTGTGTAACAAAGAATGTCGTTCAGGGGTGTAAACATAGATAAGGAGGGAAAAGACAATGACAAATAAAATGACCATAACGAATAAAATGTTGATCCTCATGGTTGCCTTGGTCGTTGGATTCGGTTTCGTCGGACAGGCTTGGGCTTCGACCGTCTCGGGGAAATTGTTGAAAATCGAGGGCTCGGTTTATGTCATTCAGGACGAACAGAGCGGGGAAAAACACCAGGTTCGAGTCGATCAATCCACCAGAAAGGAGGGAGAGATCAAGGAGGGGGCCATGGTAGAGGTACAGATCGATGATCTGAATGACCGGGTGGTCTCGATCAAGGAAAAGAAAACGTAACAAAATGTGGCGCCTGGGGAGGCCCGCCCGACAGATGGGGGGCCTTCCTGGCTTGAAATCATTTTCCCCTTGGTTTGGATTTATATTTGAATTCATTTATATGATATTTGTCGGAATCATCGTAAAAACGTATTGATATTTTAGTTTTCTTTCCTTGTTTTTATAGAAAGGAGGACGAAAATGAATTTCCGGAGAACACAAAGGATTTATTTTTTGGCCTGGAAAGCACTTTTTATTTTTAGCCTTGCGGGGTTGTTGGGATGCGGTTCGGATCCCGGATCTTCTCCCGGAACGGGGAAAGCGGTCATACTCATGACCGATTCCCCATCCGATGAATTCTCGGAGATCAACGTGACCGTGAATCAGGTGGCGCTCCTTCCCGAAGGAGATTCCTCCGTCGTGGTCTATGAAGGGGAGCGACGTATCAATTTATTGGGATTGCAGGAAGTGACCGATCTGTTCGCCGTGGGGGAAGGGGTTCCCGCGCGGGATTACGACAAAATCCGGTTGACCGTCAGCGATCCGGAATTTGTAAAGAAAGACAGCAGCGGGAATGTGATCGAGACGGTTTCGGGACCGGACATTCATTTGGTGGCCAACGGGAAAATCGACCTCAATCCAAAGAAGCCTTTCTCCGTGACTTCAGGAGGAACCTTGGCCGTTTTGATGGATTTCGATGCCAAAAAATCCGTCAAAATTACCGAGACCGGATCCGGTAAATTTATCCTGAGACCGGTGGTGTTTGTTGAAGTCCTGAATGATCTTTCCGACAAAAAGGTCCAGGTTGAAGGGAGAATCGTTTCGATCGATTCCGAGAATCAAACCTTTATTCTGGAACGGGGATCTCACCAGATCCTGTTTAAGGTAGGGGAGGGAACGCTCGCCGGGGAACCCGGAACGGCGGAAGGGGATGCCATGTACCGGATTCTGGTTCGGACCGATTCGGAAACCCGAATTTTCTTGGAAGACGGACTCCCGGGAATTTTCGAATCCCTTCAGGTCATCGACCGGGTAATCGTAAGGGGAATTCTCAGCATCGGAAAGGGATTAGAGCTCCAGGCCCGGTTTATTAAGATCGGGGACCTGTTGAAACTGCGGGGTACGGTGATCGGTGAACTGAATGTGGATCACCAGATCGAAGTGGAACTCGCGGCCGGGCAGATTCTATCGGGAACTATTCTGGTCCACCTGGGACCCCAGACCCTTATCTTCGACCCGACCACAAAAGACGCCCTGAATCCCGAAGACCTGCTCCTTGGCGATGGTGTCCTGGTCGAGGGTGTATTTCGTGTGGCCCTGGGGGTCTTTGAAGCCACGACGGTTTTATTCCTGCCTCCCGAGGAACAGATTTCGGATCACCTCGTGGGGACGATTGAGGCCATCGATTCACTCGCGCAAACCTTTGTGGTGAGGGACTCGACCGGTGGATCAGTGACGGTGAGTCTTGCAGATCCCTCGTTGATTCTTTGGGTAAAGCATGAGGACGGCACCGCAATTTTGCTCATAGAGTCGATCGAGTTCGCCGACCTTCAGGTGGGGGACACCGTTGACCTCTATGGGGATATAGACGAGGTGCTGATTGACCAGATGGTCGCCAAAATCATCCTCGTTGAAGGGTAATCGTTAAATACATCGTTCTTAACGGGGAGCGGGTAACTGGAAGTTGTTTAATTTTAAGACACTGGATTTCCGAAAAATCATTTGGGAATGACGGATTCGGAGTGTTTCAATATTCTATTGGCGAAAGGAGGCCTGAATGCATCGATTCCATTTCGTAGCCATGTTCTCCCGAAAACGGTTCTTTTTGAATCGTGCGGCCCTTGGAATGGTTCTGGCGGCACTCTGTTTCATGGCCGTTTTATATTTACCCGATACCGCTTCCGCCCAGCAGAACACAGTGGAACGGATGACCCAACCCGGCCGGATGGCCCTGGGAACATCGGTCGGTATTCAGTCCGGAACCGCGGACGGGACGATTTTCGGGCTGACCTCGAACTTGGATTATTACCTGGACCGCCACCTCTCCCTTGGCCCTTTGTTACAGGTAGGAATAAGCGATGATTTTTTCCAATTGGGCCTCTCCGGTCAGGCAAAGTACGTTTTTACGAGTCCTGAAATGCCCCGTCTCCGACCCCACCTTCAGGGGGGGCTTGGCATCATCGGTATGGATTTGGACCGGCCGGGACCGGGGGATAATGACGATATCGGATTTCTGATTCCCTTGGGCAGCGGGATTGAATATGCGGTGGGAAAAAATACATTTCTTGGAACCACCCTGTTATTGAATTTCACCGATGCCGATGTCCGAGGTCAGGACAATGTTTTCATGTCCTGGGTGTTTGGCCAAAGTGCCCGTTTGTAAAATTTGAAAGCCATCGGGACAGGTGAGGGGCCGGGCCGCCCTGAAAAGGAAATCACCACTCCATGGTTGCCGATTTAGCGGCAGCCCTTAAAACAGCACATCTGCTATGTACGTTCCAAAGAAAAGGAGAATGCAATGAAAAGGAAAATCATGTTTCTCGTGACCGGGTTTGTCGCCGTGTCGTTTTCCCTGGCGCTGGCTGTAAAACCGTCCTATGGGATTTCCGATCCTTATCCCTTAGGAATCAGGAGTTACTTTTATCAATATGTGAACGGAACGGTGACGAAAATAAAGGGAGGATTGGTTTTTCTGAAAACGGATGTGGGACCCACCCGGACCTTCGGCATCAAACAGGCAATGCGCGAGGGAATTGAAAATATTCATAAAGGGGACCGTTTGCAGCTCGAAGTGGAAGCGGGGAACCAAATCATTGATATTAACGATGTTTCCGACAAGGCCCAGAACTATTTTCATTTCATCGGTGTCAGTGGTGAGGTGGTCAATTTTACTCCGGAAACAAAAGTGGTTACCCTCCGGTTACAGGACAGCAGAACGATTCGTTTAGGATTGAAAGATGTTGCCGCCGCAAAAATGGACCGAGTAAAGACGCGAACGCCCGTAGAATTGCAGATCGATGAAGACAACAACCTGGTAAAAGATCTTCATTTTTTATAACCGTAGAAAAGTGTGGCAGTCCTCTTGAACGGGCGTTGGCCGGAGGTCCTGAGGAGGGACGGCATCGCCCTCAGGACTGCCACTTCTGGCCTTCTTTATTTCAAATCGGTTTGTGAAGGGGTCAAATCTGCTCTTGGCTCAACTTGGAAATTTTAATTAGAAAATTCAATTCGAGTTGAAGGAATAAATTTAATGAAAACCGGGCCGGACCAAAGTAAGATGGGCACCAGAGAAATTGAGTCTTAATCGGGTTTTACTTTGGACAACAAGCGACTTGACCCCTTTCCAGTTTGCTGCGTATGCGACTATCTCCCGAACGCGTAATGGATCCCCTTTGGACGGTTTCCCCGGTGGAATGTTCGGTCGGCACCAGCCCCAGGAATGCCGACAATTGCCTGACGTTTTGAATCTGGCGCCAATCTCCGATACGGGCCAAAAGATGGCTGGCGACAATCCAACCGATCCCCGGAATACTCCTAAGATACTCAATACAGCGGTGAAGCTCTGGATCGTTGTGGCAGAATCGGCGGATCTGTCTCATGCTTTCAAGCGCCTGCTGTTGGGCAAACTGCAAATTCCTCAAAAGCGCATCCAGCTTAAAACGGACCGCTTCGGGGCAGGAAAGCTGCTTCAGTTGACCTATCACCATTGTAGACCACTGACTGCCAGGGGGGGCTTGCGGAAAAGCAATTCCTTCAAACAACAGCAACGCCTTGATCCGACACTTATTGGCAGCCACTTGCCGGATAAACGTATCCCGAAGCTGGGTTAGGTGGCGGAGCTGACGGTAAGAAACCGATGGAACATGAATGCTTTTGAGTTGCCCCCCACGCAGCGCTTCGCACAGCTTTTGACTATCCAGGCGGTTGGTCTTGACTCTCTGGCCGGGAGCCCTGGGGATCATCGAAGCCGCAGCCACCAAACAGAGATAGCCCTGATCCGTCAGTTTATCGTGCAACCCGTAGCCCGTTGGTCCCGCTTCATAGGCAAAGGCAACCTTCTGATCCGTAAAACGTTTACGAACATAGTTCAGCAGATGTTCTGCACTATGAGCAATGCGTATGGACCGGATGGTTTCTCGATGATTCATAAACGTAACCGAAATACTCGTTTTATCGACATCCAAACCCGCAAAAACATCAAAGTATTGAGGAATAAACGTATGATGCGCCATTTCGCCAGTCATCAAGACACCTCCTTGGTGCAATGGGTTGATGTTGACCCATTATACTTTTTACAGAGGTTAACTTGAATTCTGCTTTGACATTCATCATACAAGTCTCAGGGTGAACGGGATTTGTAAAGAAGCGTTGGACTCACTACACTAACTTAATGGTTTGCCGGACAGGCTCTGAAGGGAGTTTTTATCAATTGGATTGTAGTCAATAAATAGTTAAAAAAATTGGATCCGCTCTAACAAGCCGAGGGTCATCGGTTCAGCCTTTATTCCCATCTAAAATTTTCAAAGTCTTATATACCCTCCCTGATCTCTTGAGCCTCGCCCTGCGAGAGGAGGCTCAGAGGTGGGTTGTAGAGGAACACCGCAGTTTTTCCTCCCTTTGCCACATAGGAGACCTTTGGAAAAAAAATGAAAAAGAGGAGTTAAATGAGGTTAATATTTGTGAGCTCTCTTTTGTTTCTATACTTTTCCCAACCGCTATTCATTCATGCTGAAGAGCCAATATCCCTTGAAGTCCTTTTTGACGGGGTTTCGGTACAATACGGAGGATGGGTTCTTACTGTGACCTTGATGGCCAATTCTGAAATAGCGGAAATCCAACTCACCGTGGAAAAATCGGAAGGGCTGGAGGTTACTGCGGGAAAACCTTTCTGGGAGGGAGCTTTACCGTTAGGAAGGGAACACGTTTTTGAAATTTCAATGTCGTTGGTTAAACCCCCGCCTCAAACTCTCACTGTTGGAATCCAGGGTCGAACGGAAAATGGTCGTCAATTTAAAAAATAGTGTTTCCCTAAATCGGGTGAACCAGGAACAATTGATTTTTAGCCATTAACCTTATTTGACACATAAAAATACATTGTTATACTTAATTTATCCCCTTTCGTAGGCTTATTAATAATATTTGGATTCCTTGTGAATCCGCCAAAGGAAATTTTTTCTTTCTACATAACTTTTTATTATCCAGTGGATTTAAATATACAGAAACTGGGAACAATAGTTGATTTAATTTCAATTACAGATAGAGATTTGAATTTATTTATTAAGAAATGGTGCACGAAAGTAAAATAAAATTTCGTTAAGAAAAAACACCTTCAATTTTTCTTGGTTTTTCGGGTTCCTTTAAAATTTTTAGAAAAAGGAAATTCTCTTTAAAGGTTAATGTGATGGCGATGGAATCAAACCCCTCCCTCCTTGTTTTTCTCAAATCCTTTTCCAAATTGGCATCTACCTTTGTCATCCTCATCGGTTTTATTGTTTTCACGGGTTGGATGTTTGATATCACCATTCTAAAGAATATTCGTCCGGATTGGGTGGCTATGAAAGCCAATACCGCTCTTTCTTTTTTCCTTGCCGGTCTCTCCATGAAGTTGATGTTAAAAGAAAAGGAAAAAAAATGGGACAAAATTTTTGGTAAAGCTTGTGCTTTTTTTGTTTTAATGATGGGTTTTCTTACCCTAACTCAGTATATTATGGGTTGGAATATTGGGATCGACCAATTGCTCATCCGTGAAAGCTCCAATGCAATAAATACATCCAATCCAGGTCGCATGGCTCCCAATACCGCATTCAGTTTTATCCTTATCGGGTTAGCTCTCAGCATGTTGAAAGCGGAATTTGGCCCATCCCATTTCCCGTCTGGGATCTTTGCACTGATCGCGGGCCTGATCGGATTTTTGGGAATGATTGGTTATTTCTACAGGGCCCAAGATCTCTATGGAATCGCGTCCTTTACCCAAATGGCCTTTCACACCTCTGTGACCTTCTTATTACTTTCCGTGGCCATACTTTTTAGCAGGTGGGATCGTGGCTTAGCGGCGATTATTACCCGTGCGAACTCAGGTGGAGTAATTGCACGTCGTTTGTTGCCCACTGCGATTGTACTTCCTTTGTTCCTGGGATGGGTCATTTTATGGGGGGCAGGGGCAGGGTTTTATGGAGCAAAGTTTGGTGTGACCATATTTTCGGTATTAAGTATTATCATTTTTGTGGGATTGGTATGGTGGACCGCAAAATCACTTGATGGTCTGGATATTGATCGGAAAAAAGCCGAGCGTGACCGGGATCGGTTTTTCAATATGTCAATGGACATGCTGTGTATTGCGGGGTTCGATGGTTACTTTAAACAACTCAACCCCGCTTGGGAAAAAACAATTGGTTGGAAGGGGGAAGAGTTACTTTCAAAACCCTACCTCGAATTTATTCATCCAGAAGATCTGGAATTAACCCTTTCTGAAGCCCAAAAGCTCTCCACGGGGGAGGCTACAATTACCTTTGAAAATCGGTATCGGTGTAGAGACGGATCTTTTCGATGGTTACAATGGAAGGCGATTCCGCTTGTTGAGAAGGAAATGATATATGGCACAGCACGTGATATTACCGAACGTAAACAATCTGAAGATGCCATCAAACGTCTCAATCAAAACCTCGAGCTAAATGCGGCACGCTTGGAGGCTGCGAATAGGGAACTGGAGGCATTTGCCTATTCAGTTTCCCATGACCTGCGTGCCCCATTGCGGGGGATAGACGGTTTCAGCCAGGCCCTTCTTGAGGATTACTCCGATAGGGTGGACGCTCAGGGGAAGGATTACCTAAAACGGGTACGGGAGGCTAGCCAGCGGATGGGGCATTTGATCGATGACATTTTGAGTCTTTCCCGCGTTTCACGTTCCGAAATGCGGAAGGAACGAATCAATTTAACAGAAATAGCAAATACCATAGCCTCTGAGCTTAGAAACACATCACCAAATCGAGATGTGGAGATTGTGATTGCAGAAGGAGTTTATGCGAACGGGGATCAACGACTACTGCGGTTGGTTTTAGAAAATTTGCTGATTAATGCATGGAAATTTACTTCAAAACAACCAAGATCTAATATTGAATTTGGTATTACTACGATCAACGAACAAGAAGCCTATTATGTTCGAGATAATGGTGCAGGGTTTGATATGGCTTTTGCAAAAAAATTATTTGGGGCCTTTCAAAGGCTCCATCCTGAAAAAGAGTTTCCAGGGACTGGAATTGGCCTTGCGACGGTCCAGCGTATCATTCACCGCCACAGCGGAAAAGTTTGGGCCGAAGCCGATGTCGGAAAGGGCGCAACATTTTATTTTACACTTCCCTAAAGGGGGCAGGATATGCAAGATAGTTCCATTTTATTGATTGAAGATAACCCAGATGACGAAGCACTAACCCTCCGGGCTTTTAAAAAAAACAATATCAAAAACGAGGTTGTGGTCGTCCGTGATGGTGTGGAAGCCTTGGATTATCTCTTTGGTACCGGTTCTTTTACTGGCCGCGATGTCACTATACTTCCCCAAATTATCCTCCTCGATTTGAAGCTTCCCAAAATGGACGGTTTCGAAGTGTTAAAACGTATTCGTATGGATGAGCGGACCAAATTGCTCCCCGTAGTCATTTTGACCTCCTCCAAGGAAGACCAAGATTTAGTAAACGGATACAAGCTCGGCGCAAACAGTTATGTCCAAAAACCGGTAGATTTTGCACAATTTACAGAAGCTGTCAGACAATTGGGACTTTACTGGCTTATTTTAAACGAACCACCCATGGGGAGGAAACGTCAATGAACAATTCAATTCGGGTTTTAATTGTCGAAGACTCCGAAGATGATGCTACATTGCTGATCCGCCATTTGAAAAACGGCAACCATACACCAATATGTGAACGTGTTGAAACCTATTCGGCCATGAAAAATGCCCTTGAAAAAAAACCTTGGGATATCATCATTTCTGATTATTCCATGCCTCAGTTTAGCGGATTAGCGGCATTAGATCTGATGCGGGAGCTTAGCCTTGATCTCCCATTCATCATAATGTCCGGAACAATAGGTGAGGAACTAGCGGTTGAAGCCATGAAGGCGGGGGCTCATGATTACATTATGAAAAACAATACCGCCCGTCTCATTCCAGCTATTGAGCGGGAATTGCGGGAGGCGAAGGTCCGGAAAGAACGTAAACAGGCGGAGGAACTGGTTCAACATCTGGCCTATTATGATGTCCTGACAGATCTTCCTAACAGGACCTTATTCCGGGATCGGGTCCAACAGGCCATTTTATTCTCCCAACGGGAGAAAAAACAGGTGGCCATTTTGATTCTTGATTTGGACCGTTTCAAGGAAATTAACGATACCTTGGGCCACCATTATGGAGATTTTGTTCTTAAAGAAGTGGGTGAACGTTTGGGTGGCGTATTGCGATTATCTGATACCATAGCTAGATTGGGGGGGGACGAATTCGGAATCTTAATGCCGTCGTCTGAAGCCAAGCATGCGAAACATGTCGCTTTAAAAATATTAAAGGCCCTGGAGCCCCCCATCGTTATGCAAGAATTACCCATCGCTGTAGAGGTCAGTATCGGGATCGGGATCTATCCTGATCATGGTTCCAACGCCGATTCCCTAATCCAGCGAGCCGATGTGGCAATGTACGCCGCAAAAGAAAATGGAAGAGGGTATCTTAGTTATTCCTCCGACCTTGATCGACACAGCCCCCGTCGATTGGCTTTGATGGGGGAGCTGCGCCAAGCGATTGAGAAAAATCAGCTTTGCTTATACTTCCAACCCAAAATCGAATTTAATACTAACCAGGTCAGCGGTACCGAAGCCTTGGTTCGTTGGCAACACCCGGAACATGGATTTATCCCCCCGGACCAATTTATCTCCCCTGCGGAACAGACAGGGTTAATTACCCCTCTCACTCAATGGGTTCTCCAGGAAACCATGCGAAAATGCTGTTCGTTATATGAAGGTGGAAATAAGCTTAAAGTGGCAAGTAACCTTTCCGTGAGAAACCTTCAGGATCCACAGCTTCCCACCTGGGTCGACAGTGCTTTGGAGAAATTTAATTTCCAACCGGGATATTTGGAACTAGAGATAACCGAAAGCGCAATCATGGTTAATCCTACCAACGCCCTGAAGGTTTTGTCACAATTGAGCGATATGGGAATTGGGTTGTGTATTGATGACTTTGGAACGGGGTATTCTTCTCTGGGTTATCTCAAAAAACTTCCTGTTGGAACGATCAAAATTGATAAATCTTTTGTCATTGGGATGAAGGATAATGAGAACGATCAAATCATTGTCCGTTCCATCATTGATTTAGGGCATAACCTCGGTCTTAAGGTTGTCGCGGAAGGGGTTGAGAATGAATGGACATGGAATCGGTTGGATGAGTTAGGTTGCGACAGTGCTCAGGGGTATTATATGAGCCGCCCGCTCCCTTTGGAAGATTTAAAGGTGTGGTTTGTGGAGTCTCCTTGGGGAATAAAAAAATGCGAAAAGAATGAGATGACAAAATGAACACTTGACCAGCCCCCAGATCCTACCCCAAATTCTGGACCAATTTCGGGGGGGCAGGTCAAAAATTCATGGAAGGTTGCCCAAGGCCCTTCTGATTTTTTCTCTCCCCGCAAAGATTATGCCAATTGATGGATACCCGGAAATTTCACAGGATATTTCGGATGTAATTTGAAAGGTCTTGGTTTTTGCGGTAGTTTTAAATTTGAATGGGTGAAGTGAAGGGGTCTGAAGGGGTCAAATCTACTCTTGGCTCAACTTGAAAATTTTAATTAGAAAATTCAATTCGAAAGGAATAAATTTAATGAAAACCGGGGCAGACCAAAGTAAGATGGGCAGCAGAGAATTTGAGTCTTAATCGGGTTTTACTTTGGACAACAAGCGACTTGACCCCTTTCTCCCCTTTCTATCGAGTTGAACGGACCCAAGTCATTGTGCTAAAAATGTGTCAAAACTAATGGTCATGAATGGATTTGAATGGATGATCTGTGATAAATTAAAAGAAGTTTTTTCGATGGTGTTTTAACATTTCACTGCTTTTGTTACCCCTGAGTTTCTGCTGGTTTTAGACTTAAAATCCCTCGGGCGGAGACTCCCGTGCCGGTTCAAGTCCGGCCTCGGGCACCAAGGAATGCGTCGATAAATTAATAACTTCTATTAATCCTTCTGATTCCATTCATATCCATTCACATCAAAAAAACGACTGTGTCAAAATGTTTTAAATTTGGGATAAACAATATCCAAAAGGATAGAATTTTTCAAAAACAATGTAATCAGTGTAAATCTCAGAAGATTTTGAAATCAATCAAAAAACGGGAAAACCATTCCAAATTCAACCGGTTGTTAAAAAATCCCTCTAAAGGGCTTAGAGGCCGAGGACTCATTTTTGTCTTGACAGAAGGTACCTCATAAGGTACACTTTTTTAGTTGGTATTTTATGAATGGAAGCAAAAATAAAAAAACTGCCTGCCAGATTTTACAGGTCACCCAGTGGAGCGGAACCAGTAAGGGAGTGGTTAAAAAACCTTTCCCAGGATGACCGCCGTATCGTTGGCTATGACATTGCCTTGGCAGAATTTGGATGGCCCATAGGAATGCCAGTATGCCGGTCCTTAAGTGATGGTCTTTGGGAGATCCGCAGTAACCTCACAGGTGGAAAAATTTCACGTGTTATATTCTGCATAACAAAGACTCAAATGATCCTTCTTCATGGATTTATTAAGAAAACACAAAAAACTCCCGACAAGGAAAAGAAATTAGCGTTAAAACGAAAAAAGGAGATAGCAAAATGAAAAAGGGAAAGATTGGTTCATCCTTCGATGATTTTCTCAAAGAAGAAGGCATTTACGAAGGAGCGCAGGCGTCAGCCATTAAGCGGGTCATCGCTTGGCAGCTTCAAAAAGCCATGGAGGATGAAAACATTACCAAGTCGGAAATGGCCCGTCGAATGAAAACAAGCCGTTCCCAACTTGAGGGTTTGCTTGATCCCGGTAACGTTACTGTCCAACTGGACACCGTGATGAAGGCTGCTGCTGCACTCGGCAAGGATATGCACATTGAATTGGTTAATAAACGTAGGAAAGTCGCCTAATAAAGAGCCCGAAAAATTCTTGTAA
>DASWJH010000097.1 GCA_036397255.1 Nitrospiria bacterium | reverse complement strand
TTTGCCACTTGGCCAAATCGCAACATCCAACGTACTTTTGGAGATATCAATCCCAACAAAAATTTCATTACCTGTTTCCAGGGTATCATCAGAAGGCACCCTCATAGATTTCCTCCAATTCTTAGCCCTTCCTTGCAACATACGGGCTCTCATGGCCCTGGCAACTGTTCGGGCTACGATAATAGTGGACGTGGTGACCCAAGCTTACAAACGGGTTCTTTTAACCGAAGGAGGGTCGGTCTACCACGCCGTATGGATGAGTTTTTAACTTTGTTTAACATACTTTATAATTCCATTTTTCAAGATACAAGGAGGGACATAAGGGGGGTAGAAAGGTTTTTCCCCTTTAACACTTCCAACGCTTTTTAAAAGAGAACAGACAACAAGCCCCTTGGCCCCTTTACTTTTTTTCAATCCTTTAACTTGGTCCGACCCTGTCCTAGCGTTCTAACTCTTTCTTATGGAACAGGCTTGACATGATCTTTTTATTAGACTATCATGGTCATATTGAAATATCCATAATGGTTATCCATGAAAAAAGCCGACGTTTCAAAACTAAAAGCTTCGCTAAGCGAGTATCTGCTTAGAATCAAATCAGGGGAAGAAGTCATCGTCACCAAGCGGGGAAAACCGATCGCAAAACTTGTCCCCATTTCCCCCTCTGGAACGATCCCGGAGGAGCTTCTAGAAATGCAAAAAGCAGGGCTAGTCTCTATCGGTAAAGGGAAACTCCCCAAAAATTTTTGGACCTTACCTCGTCCTCAAGACCCAAAAGGATCTGTTTTACAAGCCCTTCTTGAGGAACGTGAGGATGGGCGGTGAAATTCTGGGACAGCTCCGCCATACTCCCTCTTTGTGTTAATGAACCCACCTCTCCCGTACTTCGAAAAACCCTCAAAGCGGATCAGGCAATGGTGGTTTGGTGGGCAACCCGCATTGAATGCACATCAGCACTGCTACGCCAAGCCCGTGAGGAGATGCTGACCCCTAAGGGAACGGACCAGGCTAGGGCGGTGCTAAAACAGCTTGCGGACACATGGACCGAAATTCATCCCACACCAGTTGTCCGTGAACATGCTGAGCGTTTATTATCCGTTCATCCACTAAGAACCGCGGATGCTCTTCAATTGGCTGCTGCATTGACCTGGTCGGGCCACCTTCCCAAAAACCATTACCTGGTTTGTCTTGACCATCGGTTAAGGGATTCGGCTAAAAAAGAAGGTTTTTCTCTCCTGCCTGCTGAGTTTTGAGAGATTTCCAAAGGAATTAATGATAAAAGAAACACATGAACTGGATTCCCAATAAATACCTGTGGGAATGACGGCATGGGTCTACCGGGGTTGTCTCATTGGTATTGTTTTTCCCCTTTCGACTCACGCCTAACGTTTTACGTTATTTAATGAAGAATGGACAACAAGCGACTTGACCCCTTAAATGAGATGGCCACATCCCAGGCCAAACCCGGTGTATCTACGCTCCCCAGCAGTTTGGGATTTAAAGGGTAGGAGATATCCACTACATAGAAGCCTATTCCGCTGCCGCCGGATAAATAGGCGATATCTCCCACTACCTGGACGTTGGTGGCGGGGGTATTGAGAGAGCTGACGATCTGAGGAAAACTTCGGTCTGAGACATCCACCACCTGAAGGCCTCCCACTCCATCGGCAACATAGACATAATTTTCTTTGATATCCAGATTGTAGGGTATGCCAGGTAGATCCACAAAAGAAAGGGGAACGGGAGAAAAGGTCTCCACACTTACGCTTGCGGTATCAGAGAACCCGATGTTTGAGACTGTAACGTTACAGAGGCCATCCTGGCCGGCGAAGACTTCACCATCAGTTGGGCCGAAGTTACAGATCAAGAGGTCCGATGAATTATAAGCTGTTCCCTTTGTGGTAGATGTTAAATCAATGGTGGTCCCATCGATCAGGCTACCTGTTACAGATAACTGTCTTGATACCTCTTGGGCCAGGATGGTATTGACGGTCAGAGTAAAGCTAAAGGGATTCACGGAAATGGATGAAAGGGCCTGGGCCAAATTATAACTATTGGGATCGGTGGGATCGGTACCCGTTTGGATCTCCAAGAGATCACGAATGCCATCTCCATCGGTGTCGGCCAACAAAGGGTTAGTCACAAAACCATTGGTTCCGGCCACCTCTGCGCCATCGGAGATGCCGTCACCGTCCGTGTCGGCTACATTGGGATCGGTCCCGGTTTGGAATTCCTGTAAGTTGAATAACCCATCCCCATCCGGATCTAGCCCAGCATCGTTGGGGTCGCTGGGATTTAAACCATTTGCGGTTTCATAATCATCGGGTATCCCATCTCCATCAGAATCCCCCGCCGCTCCGGTACTCGCCATCAAAATCAGTGTGGAAAGAACACCATCCTTGCTGGCAGACAACACCACCGTCCCCGATGAAACTGCCGTCACCAAACCCGTGGTTTCAACTGTCGCAATATTGGGATTACTGGTAGTGTAAACAGTATCCGGTTCATTTGTTACATCCGCTGTTGATCCATTGTCAAAGGTACCCGTCACCGTCAACTGGACTGTGTCCCCGAGGCTGGTGAGAGAGGGTTTGGAGGAGGTGAAGGTAACAGTATTTAAGATGGGAGAAATTTCTGTACCTAAAACCAGATCACCAATTAAGTTTTGACTATTTGGATTTGGAGAAACAAGGATACTTTCTCCAAAAAGCGTTGTACCATCTCCCCTAGGACATGTCACCCTTGCTTTTACCAATGTCCCATCTGCTGGAACGTTTGATATTGAAAAAGTACCATCAAAATTTGGAAAATTTGTTCGATTCAGAACGCTTACCGAACAGTTTTCATAAAGGATTGATAAGGGACCGGGAAAGATGTCGTTTGGACCTTCATCAAGATCAAACTCTTGTTCTGCAAAGACCGCAGAGAAGGCAAGAAGTACGCTTACAAATACCGTAAAGCCGATTAATTTCCAGCCCTGCTTCATTTTTATAATGTAATGTAATGGGGTCATAATGGGGTCAGGCGCTTAATAGATCTTTTAGGTAAACGTCCCTTTCTCAACCCCACACTAAACTCCTTCACCTGCCTTTGAAGTACCTTATCCTCCCCCAGTTCCTCCATTAACTTTACCAATCCACGACCAAGCACCGTTGCATCCTGACCCAACTGTTGTGCCATGTGCTTGATCGTAAATCCCCCCACCTCTCTCCCCAACCACGCTATGATTCGCTTTATCCGTACCGCCTTTCTGCCCCGACCACCATGCATGATGGCTGCCTCGGCTACTCCAAACTCTTTTAATACCTCCTTCTTTATCTCATCCCATCTTATCTCCACCTTCTGGTGTGGCTCATCTTCTGTTACCTTCTCCTCTACCTTTTCTACAAAACCCTCATCCCCTAAATACCTCTGATCTACTACTTGATAGAAATCTTCCCGGTGCCCCTGTTTTATCCCTTCCTTCACAAATCTTCCATACCTTTGTATTGCTACCTTTTTATTCCTTCCCCAATGTGGAAGGAGTCCTTCTACATTGATCCATCCCTGTCCCTCCCCACTTAAATAGGCTCTATGGCTGCTCCATGGATACCCCTCAGGATACTTAACCAACCTAGCGCGAACAGGATTTAAATGGACATACCGGACCAACTCCAACAAATATGCATCTTTATCACACAAGAATGCCTTGTATCTTCCCTGAAACAAATGCCCCACTTTTCGATACCTTTTATTCCAATACCGGGTATATCTAAAAAGAATATTCTGCATGACTTTGGATAGGGGAGTTCGGCCAATTTCAACTAACAGGTGCACATGGTTATTCATTAACACATAGGCATACAGTTTGTATCCAAAGCGTTTGGGACTCTCTTTTAATAGGGAGGTATAATATATTCGATCACGGTCATCTTTAAAAATCCTTTGCCCCTGGTTGCCTCGACACATCACATGGTAGAAGGCTCCAGGATAATGAATTCTCGCTTTCCGCGCCATGGAAAGCATCTTAGACATTTATCCTAATAATGTCAATTATACATGCCTGACCCCACTATGATTGTAGTTAGCCTGATCTGCATGACCAGCAATTGGAAGGCACAATGGAAAAAGTAAAAAGGAAAAGCTTCCTAAAAGAACTGTTTGAATTTTTTTGACAATATTTTTACTCGATAACATTTTTTTCCTAATATCTTTTTTATTCGCCTACCACCTAATTCCCAACGATTCACGTTTTTTTAAAAGAGAATGGACAACAAGCGACTTGAGCTACCCCCCTTATCACAGTGTTAGGAACATAATGCCGGTTGGCTCTTGCCATTTTTTTCTTAAACCTAAGTTTTTAACACCAAAAACACCTGTTTAAGCCCTCAAAACCTATCCCAAAATTTATTATCCTCTTTTTTTTCAACCCTTTAACTTGGTCCGACCCCGTTCTTTGCTTTCCGTCTTTGTGTAATTTTTTCAAGTCCCACGAGATGTTCGGGTGGTACTACTTTCAAAAGTTTCCTAATATGCTTTTCCAAATTTACAGGGACTGATCATTTTAATAAGTTTTCAATTTTTATATTCATAATTGGGATGGGGTCGGACCAAGGTAAGTATTTGATATGAAAGATTAAAACTCAAAAATATTGGTGTTTTCTAACCTTAAATCCCCCTTTTCACCCTAAAAAGATTGTTGTAAGAGACACCCGCCTCCAATTTTTGGCCCTCTCCTCTTGGGGGACAAGGGCCCTACCAAAATTCCAAAGATGAATAAAGAGGTGAGAAGAAATTTTTCACCGGGCGAGCAATTTTTTATGTCAAGAAAAGTCAAAGAAGGGGGTCTAAAAATTATTGAAAGTAAATTAATAAAATTTAGATTGGTTAAAAACTTGTCCGATTAAGGTCCCAAATTTAAATGAGAAGTTAAATTTTCTAGTGATATTTAGAGAACGATTCAGAAACCGATGAAAAGTTGGCTGCTTCTGACTTGAAAAACCCTAAACCCCTAAAATCCTTGATATTTCTTAATTGTTTCTTTATGGTACAATGAATTTCGATTAGGACCCCTTTTGGTAAAATTGGAACTTAAAGATTCCTCACCCGTTCAATTATTGAACGGGTGAGGAATGGCACATCAGCGAATGTCTTTGATTGATTCCAACAACTATTTTTCACTTCTTCCTAAACCCTTTAAAATAAGATCTTCTTTCTGGATTCCCGCTTCCCGTTTAAAATCAAACGAGGACAGGTCCGCAAGAATGACAGCATGGAGGAAGATATTTAGAAGAAAAAATAAAAACTCAAATATCCATGACCCCCTTTTTCAAAGGGGGAAGCTAAAAAATGTTGATCTAAAACCCTTCTTCTACCTCCCTATGTCCCTCCTTACAAAGGAGGGAGAAAAAGAGGTCCTGGAATCACGATTAAAAATTTCGGGAATGACGAAGGAAGACAACGGGGAAAAAACATGATCTGGGCGGGAAGGATCATTTTAATCTGCTTCTTCCTTTCCGGCATGAGCAGCCTGATCTATGAAGCCATCTGGCTTCGGATGCTGGTCCTGATTTTTGGCTCCACCACACTGGCAGTCAGCACGGTTCTCACGGCATTTATGGGGGGCCTGGCCATCGGAAGCCTGTGGTTTGGACGCTTCATCGATCGCTGGAAAAACCCCCTTCTCACCTATGCCGTTTTGGAAATCGGTATCGGAATGTATGCTCTCCTGGTGCCGATCATATTTCCCCTGCTGGTTCCCCTCTATCAATCCCTATGGGATCTCTATCACCCGACATTTTACTGGTTTAATTTTTTCCGTTTTATTTTAATACTGGCAGTTCTTCTTATTCCTACCATTTTAATGGGTGCCACTCTTCCGGTTTTGGCAAGCCATTACACCCACCGTCCTGAACGGGCGGAACAGCGCATCGGGACCCTTTACGCACTCAATACCACCGGAGCCGTAGCCGGAACATTCGCAACCGGGTTTATTCTCCTCCCAGCGTTGGGTGTTCAAACCACCACCTTTGTGGCCGTGGCTTTCAACCTTATCATCGGTGTGACGGCGGGTTGGATGGCGTTGAAAAGCAAACGCCTATTCGGATCGGTGCTTTCAAAAAATCCCGATGAACCGTCCTACCCTCCTCAACAAGAGGTTTCCCCTCAACCGATCCGCAATCCTTTTATGCTGGAGCAGCCCGGCCGATGGGCCGTTGCACTGGTTCTGGCCGGCTTTGCACTCTCAGGATACACCGCAATAGTGTATCAGGTGGTCTGGACACGGGTCCTCTCTCTTAGCTTGGGGTCATCCATTTATGCATTCAGCGCCATGCTGACCACGTTTCTATTGGGCCTTGCCCTTGGAAGCGCTTTTTTCACACAGGTACTGCACCGCATCAAACAACCCACAGCGACCTTTGCACTGATTCAAATCGGTATCGGCATCAGCTGTTATGTGGGGGCCATATTCCTGGAACGGCTTCCTTACTTTTTTCTCAACGCCATCTCCTGGGGTTTGCCGGCATTCTATAACCACCCGGACTGGCTGATAATGGGGTTATGGTTTATTGCGACAATGGTGATCATGTTTATCCCGACTTTTTTATTCGGGGGAACCTTTCCTGTAGTGATCAAATTATATCAAAGCCTGGTTCAACAAATGGGCCGCTCCACGGGGGATGCATATTCCGTGAATACCATCGGAGCGGTCATCGGGGCCTTCATGGGAGGATTCATTTTAATACCGGCTCTTGGCCTTCAGGCCACCTTGCTTGTTACCATACTGATCAATCTTATTTTGGGGGCGGCTCTCTCCCTCAGCAGTCCCGCGTGGACATCATACCGAAAAGGGATTGTGGGCGGGTCTATCGTTGCATTGTCCCTCATGGTCGGCTGGTGGAATATTCCATGGAACCCCATCATGATGACGTTTAACCTCGGAATTGAATATCCCACCTACCTCAAGGTCATAGAACAGATGAAAAAAGATAGCGGATGGACCGCTTTTAAGGAAAAAATGACGAGAAACGTGAAGCTCGATTTCTATGAGGAGGGAAAAACCGCCACGGTGACCGTGGTTCGTGATCCGGAGGGCAACCGTCTTTTAAAAAATGACGGAAGGCCTGAGGGAGGGGAGCAATATCTTAGGACCCATGTTCTTTTAGGACACCTTCCCATGATGGTGGGTGGACCTGAAACCGGAAAACGGGAGGCCATGCTCTCCATCGGGCTGGGAACTGGCGTCACACTGGGATCCACACAGCTCTACCCCGTTCAGAGACTCGATGCGGTTGAAATCGAACCCGCCGTGGTACGCGCCGCCGATCACTTCAGCAATATGAACCAACTTAAAAAAAATGACCCCCGGTTGAATATCATCATCAATGACGGAAGAAATCACCTGCTGACCACACACGAAACCTACGACATTATTACTTCCCAGCCCTCCCTACCCTGGCTTTCGGGGGTCTCCAACCTTTTTACCCAGGATTATTTCCAGCTGGGCGCCAATCGGCTTAAAGAGGGTGGAATTTTTTGTCAATGGATTTCCATTTACGGAATGACGGAGGAGAATTTTAAAAGCGTTCTTAAGGCGTTTCAATCGGTCTTTCCCCACGTTATGGTATTTGATCCAGCCCCTCCAGACATTATTCTCCTGGGATCCGTTTCACCCATTGAAATCAATATTGGCACCCTGGCTGCGGCCCTTGAAGATAAAACCGTCCAAGGCGATATGAAGCGGATTCAGATTCAAAGTATTTCCGACCTTCTCTCCACCTTTGCTTTGGGGAGCAATGAAGTTAACACCTACCTGAGTGACTCAGTGGCCAATACCGATGATAACGCCTGGGTGGAGGTCAACGGGCCTTTGGACTATTACTCCGGGCGGATTAATGGCCAGCCGGAAGCAATCCGAGAAAATATGCTGAAACAACATGCCAACCTAACCCATTATATTAATGGTTTTTCACATTTTCCAAATGAGGTGCAAGCGGACCTCCTTTTAAAACTCGCCTATGCCTATCTTCGCCAGAATAGTATTCACCGGAAAGATTCCCTGGGGTATGCCCATTTTTATTCAACCCGCTCCATGGAAACCCATGAAACCCCACAGGGACATCTTTTAATGGCGAAATTGCTGTTCACTCTCGCCCAAAATATCCCGCTCGAAAGCGCCCAACAAACCCCGCCAACGGCCTATCTCGAGGCCGCACTGAAAGCCGCGGAAACCGCCCTTCAAATCAACCCTACATTTTTTGAAGCGCAACTCTTTGTCGGAAATCTGTATGCGCGTTTAGGACGGGTGGAAAAGGCAATCCCCGCCTTTCAAAAATCGATTCAAATGAACCCAAAATTTCCCGATCCCTATTTCGCTTTGGCCACATTGCTTCAAGCCCAAGGCAACACACTAGAAGCCAAAAAATATTTCGAATCTTTTTTAAGGATGGCTCCAAATTCCGGTGTGTATCAACAGTGGATTCGGCAGGCCGAACAACAGCTTAGGAAATTAAATTTACCCTAAATCCGTTCGGGATGGATTATTCACGTTTGGGGATCATCAAGAAAGGGCAATCTGGGTTTTTCCCTCGGACCAAGAATCATCCGAGGGAAAAAAGGTGGCATTTCCCGGGAAGGAAATTATAACCCTTCACTGCTTTCCGTCACCTGGGTAGGGGTTCCTAGCTTTTTAAAGATTTTCCAGCTCTTTAAAATATCAATGGCCTTTTGAAGCTGAATGTCCTGTTTTTCCCCGGTCTCACCCTGAAAGTCCATGTCAGGAGAAGGGGACATCGGTTCTTCTTCTCCCTCCGGGGCGATCTCCGGAACCGTCTCCTTTTCTTCGTTTTCCAGGTGGCCTTTTAAATCTTTCTCCCGCAGTCGCTGGAACTTTTTTCCTGCCGGCAGGGGATCGACCACAATGTCGGGTTCAATTCCCGTGTTTTGGATCGAACCCCCTTTAGGAGTGTAATACCGGGCGGTGGTGAGTCGCAACCCCGCACCATCGGATAAAGGAAGCAGTGTTTGAACCGAACCTTTCCCAAAGGTTCGGGTTCCCAGAACCACGGCCCTTCCCCAATCCTGAAGTGCGCCGGCAACAATCTCGGAAGCGCTTGCACTTCCCGCATTGACTAGAATAATCATGGGAAATTCCTGATTGATCCGCTGCCCTTTGGAAAGATATTCATCTTTACCTTCGTCTCGGCCTTTAATATAGACCACCAATTTCCCGGGTTCGAGAAATTGTTCGGAAACCCCGATTGCGGCCGTCAACAACCCCCCTGGATTGTTTCGTAGGTCAAGGACCAACCCTTCCATATGGATTTCTTTCTCCAACTTGTCCAAGGCCTTGCCTAAATCCCTGGTGGTTTTCTCTTGAAATTGGCTAAGGCGAATGTAGCCAATGGTCTTTTCCAAAACTTCGGATTTCACACTTTGAATCTTGATGATTTCCCGGGTGAGGACAATATCCAATAATTCGGGTTCACCCTCCCGTTGGATCGAAAGGGTCACCTTCGTTCCTTTCGGACCCCTCATCTTATTGACGGCATCCATCAAGGTCATATCCCTGGTGGGAACATCATCCACCTTGACAATAAAATCCCCGGACTGGATTCCTGCTTCAAAAGCGGGTGTTTCTTCAATGGGTGAAATGACCACCAATCGGCCATCCTTAATACTGATCTGAATTCCCAAACCGCCAAACTCTCCCCGTGTGTCCCCCTGAACCTCTTTGTAGATATCCGGAGGCATAAAGGCAGAGTGAGGATCCAGCGTATTGAGCATGCCCCGAATCGCCCCATAAACCAAATCCTGGGGTTTCACATCTTCCACGTAATTTTTTTGAACCATGGAAAGTACTTCTGCAAACACCTTTAAATCACCATAACTTTCACTCTCCGCCATCACATGGTTTTCAAATCCCCTTCCAAGAAGTATCCCGAGAATGAGTGCGACGCCCATGACCAGGGTTGCAATCCAAAACCGAATGGGGTTTTGTACCTTCATATCCTTTCCTCCTGATTAATATCACTCACCAACTCATGACCCCTTTTCGGATCCGATGGTGTTAGGTCTCCGTTGCAACCAAGGGAGAGGGTCCTGGGGTTGCCCCCGGTGCCGGATCTCAAAGTAGAGTTTCGTTTCTTGAGTGAAGCCTGTTTCACCAATTTCGCCAATCACCTGCTTTTCCCGAACCTGATCCCCCACGGAAACCAGGTTTTTTGCAGCATGGGCATACAAAGAAAAATAATGATCGCCATGATCAAGAATTATTAAAATGCCGTACCCTTTAAACCAATCCGCGTAAACCACTTTTCCATCAAAAACCGCTTGAATCGGATCTCCCTGTTTGGCTTCAATTTCAATTCCTTTTTTAAAAACAAGAGTATCAAATTTCAAATGCTTTTGTCTGCCATAAAATGTGACCACCGGACCACCGCTAGGCCAACCCAAACGGCCTTTCAACCGCGCAAACCCCCTTCCGATGGAAGCTTTCCCTTTTTCCTGGGTCAAGCGGCCGATCAAGGTTTGAAGGTGGGCGGCACTGTCCTCCAACTCTTTTAATAATTTTTCACGGCTGGAGAGTTCCTTCCGGAGCTTGACCAAAAGCTGCCTTCGTTTAACACGGTCTTTTTCGATCTCCGCAATTTTAGCCTGTTTTCCCTCAAAGGTCTTCTTTTTATTTTCTTGAACCTCTGCCAATTGATCCTTTTGTACTTGGAGGGTTTCCATGGACCGTTCGTATTCCCGAAGCAACTGGGCTTCCCGCTCTGAGATCCATTTTAAATACCGGTAGCGTCGCCCCATTTCATTTCCGTCATTGGCCTCCAAAAAAAGACTCAGCGAGGCTTCCTTGCCGGCAATGTAACCTGCCCGAAGCCGTTTTTTTAACCGCTCCCTTTGGTTCTCGATCTCCCCTTGCAAACCCCCAATGGAAAGAGAAAGGGCTTCCAACTCTTCCTGACTTTGCTTTAAGCGAAGTTCAATCACGGATAATTCTTGTCGTCTCAACTGAAGGGTCTGATCGGATTGCTCCAAGGTTTTTAGAAGTGAACGCTCCTTCTTTCCTGCTTTTTCCTTTTCTTCCTGAGTGGCACGGATTTTCTCACGCAACACTTCGAGGCGTTGCTGCTCCTGCTTCAGCTTTTTCTGTGTTTCAGATGCAGATTTTGAAAACGCCTGGGGGGGGAAACCCCCGATGCCCACCCATAAGAGCAAAAATATTAAAATGGCCCATGAATACCCCGGTCTTTTTTTCAAAATTCCTCCCGTAAAACCCCCCGAACCGAGATGAGACTACCCAAACACCCGAGCAGGATTCCCGCCCCCAACATAGAGACCATTACTTTTTGGGTCAGGAAAACCAAACTGGAATAGCCCCCGTACTGAAAGCCACCCTCCACCGAATCTCCAAAGAATTCAAAAAACACCATCAGTAAGAAAAGAGAAAAACCCGAACCAATCATCCCAATGAACAGCCCTTCAATAAAAAACGGTGCCATGATAAACCGATCCGTGGCGCCCATAAATTTTAAGATCTGAATTTCTTCCCGCCGGGCATAAACGGTCAAGCGGATCGTGGTGGAGACGATGGCCAGGATTCCCAACACCAGCAAACCGCCCAACCAAATCCCACCCAATTTTAAAAAGGTCAGAACCTGGTTTAGAAAGTTCACCCATTCATCTCGGAAGCGCACCTCATCCACCCCCTCCCACTGTCTGATCTGCTGGCTTAATTTTTCCATAAAATCGCTGTTCTGAAAAGACTTTTCAATAAGAACCTGAAAGGAGGCTGGAAAAGGATTCTCACCCAGGCCTTCTAACAATTTGGGGTCTCCTTTCAGCTCATTGATATACTCATGGAGGGCGTCTTCTTTTGAGAGAAAAATAACCTTCTCTACACCTTTCTCCTTTTTTAATTGATCACCGAGCGAGGAAATCCCATTCTCCTTGAATGCATCCTGAAGATAGACCATCATGCGGACTTGACCTCTTAATGTTCCGCCTAACTGTTCTAAATTAATATATACCAGAAAAAACAAACCCGAGAATAAAAAGGTTAAAGAGATGGATAGAACCGTCATGAGGGCCAGGATACGGTGTTCCTGCAGTCCCCGCACGGCCTGTTTAAGAAAATAGATTGAATTTCTTACCATTGGGGCCCCTCATCCCCCACCAAACATCCTTTTTTTAAATGAATGAGGCGTTTGGGATATTTGGCCACAAGGGTTTGATTGTGGGTGGCCATCAAAATCGTTGCCCCTCGACCATGAATATACCGCAGCAATCCCAAAATCTCTTCCGAGTGGCCCATATCCAAATTTCCTGTGGGTTCATCAGCCAAAATTATGGCAGGTTCATTTGCCAGGGCCCTTGCAATACACACCCGCTGTTGTTCCCCTCCAGCCAGTTGTCGGGGATAGGCCTTAGCCCGTTGTTCAAGCCCCACCCAGTCCAGTAGATCCATTACCCGCCGGCGAATTTCGCCCCTCCCCATTCCTTGAATTTGAAGTGGGATACCCACATTTTCAAAAACCGTAAACCGGGGAATCAGTTTATAATCTTGAAAAATAAATCCGATTTTGGTTCGAAGGTCGGGGACAGATTTTCCGTTTAACCGGGCAACATTTCGTCCATGGATTAAGATTTGCCCTTCATCGGGTCTATCCGTACAGAACAGAAGCCGAAGCAACGTGGTCTTCCCCGCTCCGCTGGGACCCATGATAAAAACAAATTCGCCTTTTTCAACATAGAGGTTGATATCATTTAAGGCAGGGGGACCATGGCCATAGGACTTTGTAACATGAAACATCTGTATCATGGAGTAAAGACCATGATCAAAGAGAAAAGGGGGTTCTTCACCTTCCCGATTCTTCTGACTCCCTTGAAGACAGGTAATCTAAAATTAAATCATCCAAACTTTTTCGCTCTGCCTTTTGGGGTTGAGGTTGCGCCACCTTTTTTTGCTGGGGAATCGGAGGGCTCGGCGGGGGTTGCGGTTTAGGTTTCTCCTCAACAGGAGGGGTAGCCCCTGGTCGGTACCGTCCCGAAAGTAAATCCTTCATCATGGCCCGGTGTTGGTCCTTCATCACTCCCTTGACCTTCTCAGCCAATCCATCCTGAGAATCCCCGGAGGAATAACCGGTCTTCCGAGAGGAAACAATGGCCCCACTAAAAAAAAGGTGGGTCACCACGACTGGGTTTTTGATCCCCCCATCCTCGGTTTGAATATGATACACTTTTCCCTCAAATTCAACATCGGTATTCAAACCACTAATCATTCAAGCGCTCCTCATCCCATTTCCTGAAATTCCGCATCAAAGGCATTTTTGATCAGTTCGAACCGCGGTGTTGGAGGGAGACCCGCTTCTTGATCCAAAACCACTAAGTCAAACCGGCACGGCCGATTCCGAATCCCTTTCTTGACCAGATAGGCCATCGCCGCCAAGGTCAAATGTTTTCGCTTTCTTGCATCCACCGCCCAATGACCTTCTCCGAACTGGCCCCCTTTCCGGGTTTTGACTTCCACAAAAACCAAAGTCTTCCCATCCCGGGCAATAATATCGACCTCTCCGCCGGGAGCCCTAAAATTTTTCGTAATAATAGCATATCCTTTTTTCTTTAAATATCGCGCCGCTTCTCTTTCCCCTTCCAGCCCAATTTCTCTGGACACACCGGCCTCCTTCTAAAATGGAATGGGGGGCTGTTCCACCCCGCGAAAGGTTTTTCGGTGAATGGCACAGGGCCCGTATTGCCGTATTCTTCTCAGGTGCTCAGGGGTGGGATACCCCTTATGGGATAAAAATCCGTATTCCGGAAATCGCTGATGGTAATCCTGCATGAGACGGTCCCGTGTCACTTTTGCAACCACCGAAGCAGCAGCAATGGATAAACTCCGTTGGTCCCCTTTGATCAAGGCTTTTTGGGGAATGTCAGTCCGGGGCACCTTGAGGGCATCTACCAAAAGAAAATCGGGAGAAACCCCAAGATCCTGTAAGGCCTCACTCATTGCCAAAAGGGTTGCTTGAAGGATATTGATTTTATCAATCACGTCATGGTCCACCACCCCAATACCCACGCCCAATGCCTTTTCAAAAATAAGCGGATAGAGAACCAATCTCTCCTTGGGGGTTAACCTCTTAGAATCATCTAACCCGGGAACCAAAAGTTCAACCGGTAAAATGACGGCGCTGGCCACCACCGGACCCGCTAGGGGTCCCCGCCCCGCTTCGTCTAATCCGGCGACACAATGAAACCCCTGACGATAACATTCTCTCTCAAAAACGAGCAATGTTTGAAGCCTTGCCCGCTCTAATTCATCCTCAACTTTTTCATTGAATTCGTATGTCAAGGGCCCAATAAAACCGGATGGTTTTTCGTTAAAAGTGTACCAAAAATTTCAGTTTTTGACGTCTTTTGAAAAAATAAATCTCGGAAAATAGGCCAATGGGGGAAAAGGGTTATTCCCTTTTTGAAAAAACCTTGACAAAAGGAGCTTTTGAGAACAAAAGACATGATGAAGGCTGCAGCCCAAAAGGATTGAAAATATTGAAATATTTCCACCCTGCTTAATCCCCGGCAACCTGGCTTCCTTCCACCAGATGCCCAGGACGGCCACGGAGAGAATTGCAAATTTTGCAATCTCCTGGGCGCAACCCTTTCTTCAGGCAGGCACCTTAGAAAAATTTTAAAAAAAGGGAAAATCTGTTCAAAAGGCTGTCCAAAGGGTCACCCTTCGGCTTTGACCTCAGCACTAATCACCGGCTCGGCGGCAACCAAGTCCGCTTCTGGTTCCAGAATATTTTTCGGAATTTCTACCACCGCAGATCGCTCACTGACACGGGCAGCCTTACCTCTTAGCTCCCTCAGGTAATACAGCTTGGCCCTTCGCACTTTCCCTTCCCGAACCACCTCTATTTTTTCCAGGAAAGGCGCATGGATCGGAAAAATCCTTTCGACCCCAACGCCGTAGGAAACTTTACGGACTCTAAAGGTCTCGCGGTTTCTTCCCCTTTTGCGGCCAAGGACGACCCCTTCAAAAACCTGTATGCGTTCCTTTTCTCCTTCACGAACCTTGAGGTGAACCCGAACGGTATCACCAATTTGAAAAGACGGAATGTCCTTTTTTTGAAGGCCTCGCTCAAGCCGTTCTAATCGTTTCATAATGGTTTTGCCTCCTTAAAAATCAAATCATGCTCGGCATGACATTGCAAATTTAAAATCCATCGATAAAGTCCCTTTGAAAAAGACGCGGACGCTTGGGGGTTCAACACGCCCATTTCTTACCGGGATCACCAACCCTTTCCTCTTGAATCTCCTCCAAAAACCGTTTTTCTTCTGTGTCCAGGGACCGTTGGCTTAGCAAATCGGGCCGTTTCTGCAAGGTATTTTTCACTCCTTGCTTTTTCCGCCAACATCGGATTGCTTCATGATTACCCGATAACAGAACCTCCGGAACATTCATCCCTCGAAACTGGACCGGGCGAGTATAATGGGGAAAATCTAAAAAATGGTTCATAAAAGAATCACATTCCATTGATTGAGCATCTCCCAAAACACCAGGGATCAACCGGACCGTTGCATCCACCATGACCAGGGAGGCCAGTTCCCCTCCCGTTAAAACGTAATCCCCCAAAGACACTTCTTCCGCCGGAAGACCCAAACGAACCCTCTCATCAATCCCCTCATAATGACCGCAAATAAAAATCAAAGGCCGGGATTCCTGACTCCAGGCAAGGGCCATTTCCTGGGAAAAAGGTTTTCCCTGAGGACTGGGCATGATTATCCGCAAATTTTTCCCTTCACTGAATAATTGATCTATCACTTGAAAAATCGGCTCAGCTTTCATGACCATTCCGGTCCCCCCTCCATAGGGAGTGTCATCCGTGGTCCGATGCCGATCTGTGGCGTAATCTCTCAGGTTCAAAACCCGGGTCCTAAGGAGACCTTTCTCCTGAGCCCGCTTCAGGATACTTTCCCGAAGGACGGATTGGAGGAGCTCGGGAAATGTTGTAATAAAATTACAATCCATTGTCTTCCAATAACCCGTCTATCACATGAATTTTCATTTTTTTGTTCAAAACATCCACCTCCTGAACCACTTCCCGGATACCGGGAATCAAATGTTCCTGTTTTCCATCCTGAACCACATACACATCGTTACTACCTGTTGGAAAAATGTTCTGAAGCTCCCCCAGCCATTTTCCCTCCACGGTGTAAACCTGCATTCCTAAAAGTTCAAAATGATAATAACTGCCCTTCGGAAGGGGAGCTAGATCCTGTTCAAAAATTTGCAGGGTTCCGTTTACCATTGTTTCTGCTTGGGATTCAGATTCCAATTCCTTAAATTTCAGCAAGAGAAATTCGTTTTGATACTGCAAGCGTTCAATATGAAAAATGGCCCGGTTTCCACTCACACCCTCGACCATCACCTCATGAAGATCCTCAAAACGCTTGTCCAAAGAGGTAAGGGGAACCACCTTGACCACTCCTCCTAAACCATGGGTCCCAATTATTTTTCCGATGACGACACACTCTTTTTTCATTCAGTAAAAAAATAAATTAACCAGCTGCTGTTTTAAAATTAACCGGCGTTTTAGGTTGTCCAACCACCGGGCTTGACCCACACGCACTACTCCAGGATCTCCAACACACACCGTTTTCCCATTTTTGTTCCCGCCGCATTGAGGAGGGTGCGCATGGCCCGCGCGGTTCGCCCCTGCTTCCCAATTATTTTTCCAAGGTCTTCCTGGCAAACCCGAAGCTCAATGATTGTGGTTTTCTCTCCCTCGGTCTCTTTCACCGAAACGTCCTCAGGTTTATCAACCAAAGATTTTGCGATATTCTCTATGAGCTCCTTCATCGGCGCCACCTCCATGATCAAAAAGGCAGAGAGCGATACCCATCCATCAAGACGTCTCTTTGGCCGTCCTTCTCTGCGGCAAAAGACCTGTTTTCTTGAAGATTTGTTTTACGGTATCGGACACTTGGGCACCCTTCTTAAGCCAGTCCACGGCATGGTCGTTTTTCAGATTGATCGTCGCAGGATCAGTCAGAGGGTTATAGGTTCCGAGAATTTCAATAAAACGCCCGTCTCTGGGTTTTCTTGAATCCGCAACCACGATTCGATAAAATGGTTTTTTTCGTCTTCCTTTACGTGTCAACCGAATAGTAACAGCCACAATTCACCTCGCTTCTAAATATTAATTTTTTCGGGCTGAAATCCGATGTTTTCAAACCCCTTTTTTTCCAAACAGGAAACTCCTTTGGAACCCATCAAATCTTAAAAAGAAGGTAAAAACCGAGCCAAGGCTCGTTTTTTACCTTTACCGGAAAAAACCTTCATCATTCGTCGGGCTTCAAGAAAATTTTTGATTAGCCGGTTAATTTCCTGGAGACTCGATCCGCTCCCCCTCGCAATCCGCTTACGGCGGCTCCCGTTAATGATCGTATGATCCAGGCGCTCCCGTTTGGTCATGGAATTAATGATCGCCTCAACGCGAATAATCTCCCGTTCCGCGTCTTCGGTGTTCGCCTTGGCCTGGAGGCGTTGCCCCCCCGGTATCATCGCCAACAGGTCATTAATAGACCCGAGCTTTCGAACCTGCTTCATCTGTTCCGCAAAATCCCCTAACGTAAAAGAACTGGATTTTAATTTCTTTTCCAGATCAACGGCTTGTTCTTGAGTAAAACTTTCCTGGGCTTTTTCGATTAAGGAAAGGACATCCCCCATTCCCAAAACCCTGGAAGCCATCCGGTCCGGATAAAAAACCTCCAGCTGCTCCAGTCGCTCACCCAATCCCACGTACTTAACAGGGGCGCCACTCACAGCGCGAAGTGAAAGGACCGCCCCTCCGCGTCCGTCTCCCTCCATCTTGGTCAAGATAACACCGCTCAAACCCAATGCACCATGAAAATGCTCCGCAATTTGAACGGCATCTTGCCCGGTCATGGCGTCGGCCACTAATAAAATTTCGTGGGGTTTGACCGCTTCCTTCACGCGTTGAAGCTCCTGGATCAGGTCTTCTTCCACATGCAGTCGACCGGCCGTATCTAAAATGACAAGGTCATACCCTTGTCGTTCCCCTCGTTCCATTGCCCGCAGACATAAAAAAACAGGATCCGAGTTTCCCTCTAACCCCTGAACGTCAACCCCTCCTTGCTCCCCAAGTCTCTTTAACTGCTCTTCGGCCGCAGGACGATGAACATCCACCGCGGCTAATAAAACTTTTTTTCCCTGATTTTTAAAATGAACACCCAGTTTCCCCGCGGTTGTGGTTTTTCCGGCCCCATATAGACCGGCCAATAGGATGACCGTCGGAGGATTAGGGTTTAAACGGATGGGGCTTTCCTTTTCCCCCATTAACCGTCGGAGTTCATCCCAAACCACCTTGACCACTTGCTGCCCGGGGGTAAGACTCTTTAATACATCCTGGCCCACGGCCTTTTCTTTGACCCCCGATATAAAATCCTTCACCACGCGGTAGTGAACATCGGCCTCCAACAAGGCAAGCCGGACCTCTTTGAGGGCCTCGGTAATATTTTCTTCGGTGAGAACACCCCTTATTTTTAGGCGCTTGAGAATAGCATCAAGCTTTGAACTCAGTTGGTCAAGCATACATCACACTTGGGATCACTTTGGAAAGGTGAAAAGCGTTGAGATTCAAGTTCTCCAGTCTAGCCAAACCACCCCTTCTTGTCAAGGAAAAACAGGGGTTTAGAACAGGAAAACTTCCTTTAAATTCCTCCAAAACGGGAGAAAGCCTCCCGAGAACGAAAAAGATGGGAAAATCACAAGGAAGACACGGGCCAAACCGACTGATCTCCTTTACAAATAATTTAACCCTATGGTAGATTCAGCCCCATGTTAAAAAAAACCCGTTCCTATCAAAAAGTGGTGGAACGCCTCAAAAAAATATCCTTAAATTCACCTTTCATTAATTTAATTCAATTAGGGACTATTGCTATTCCACCTGATCTTTTATATCCCTTTTATCAGGTTCAGACCAAAAACCCGGAAAAGGGAAAAATCCCCACTCAAACAAGAATTTGTTTAACCGCAGGAACCCACGGAAACGAACCTTCGGGTGTGGAAGCCGTTCTGCTTTTTTTAGAGCAATACTGGAAAGAAAAACTGGGAGAAACGGGATATCATTTAACCATTTTCCCTTGCCTCAACCCTTACGGGTACGAACATAACACCAGGGAAAACATGGAAAACGTTGACCTCAACCGGCAATTTCGAAAACGAAAAGCCCCATTGGAGGTTACCCTGTTTCGACAGGCCGTAGGTCCTAGACCCTTCGATATTTCCATCGAATTCCATGAAGATATTGATACCCATGGGTTTTACCTTTATGAGATCAATCCCAATGGGGAAAAAGGGTGGGGAAAATACATTATTCAGGCCATTGAAAAACATTTTCCCATTAACCACCACTCTAAAATTGATGGTTTAAAAAGCAGAAAAGGAATCATTACCCGGCAGGACATTGAACCTCAATTCGAGACCCTGATTCAAGAAAGAAAAGATTGGCCCCAGGCCTTTTTTCATTACACAAGAGGAACCCCTCGATGCATTACATCCGAAACACCCGTTCATCTTCCCTTAAAAGACCGGGCTAGAATTCATTTAATCGCAATGGATGTTATTTTAGAGCGCATTCAAAAGACTGTAAAAACAAAAAGAACTGCCGGGAAAGAGGGGTAAGTTATAACCCTCCTTCCCGCTTGACGCTAGTCAGGGCATTGTTTTAGGATAAGGCTTTTTTAAAAAGGTATCATTCTCAAAAGGGAGGAAAGGGTCATGGCCGGTAAAATGGTGAATTTCACATCAAACGGTGCAACCACACCCGGTTATTTAGCCGTTCCACAATCGGGAAAGGGCCAGGGGGTGATTGTCATTCAAGAGTGGTGGGGCCTCGTCCCCCACATCAAAGACGTCTGCGACCGATTTGCCTCCGAGGGGTTTCTGGCTCTAGCCCCTGATCTTTACCACGGGGAAAACACCACTTCCCCCGATGAGGCGGGCCGACTGATGATGGCCCTTAGGATGGATCAAGCCGAAAAAGATCTTCAAGGCGCAGTCCAGTTCCTGGTCGGTCATTCCGCCACGACAAGCCAAAAGGTCGGGTGTGTCGGATTTTGTATGGGAGGACAGCTGGCTCTCTTTGCCGCCTCGAAGAATCCCGCCATCGGCGCCTGCACAGATTATTACGGCATCCATCCCAATGTAAAACCCGACCTCCCCCATCTGCAGGCCCCGGTCCTTGGATTCTTTGGGGAAGAGGATACTTTTGTGACGCCCGATGCTGCCCACGCTTTGGAAAAACAACTCAGGGTTCTGGGCAAGAAGGCCGAGTTTAGTATTTTTCCAAAGGTTGGCCACGCTTTTTTTAACGACAGTCGAAAAGAAGTCTACAATGAAGAGCTGGCAAAAAAATCCTGGAACCGGATGCTGGCTTTTTTCAGGGAACACCTAAAATAAAAAAAATGAAATCACCTTGTTCCGGAAAACAGATTGGATTAACCACCAAATTAAAACGTTCTAAAAAACCAGGGTTAACGGATCCAACCCTCTTAAAAAGTTTTAGCGTCCATAGACTTTTAACTATAGAGATCGCTTTATTTTTTCAAAACCAGCACTTTTCCATTTAAAACGTTTTTTTTATTGACCCGCCTATTAGGGGAACGCTACCCTGATATGGAAATCGGTGTTAACACACTTTCAGTTAAAGGAGAAAAATATGAAGCAAGGGAAACAAGCCCTGTGGAAGGAATGGGTCATGGCCGGGTTGATGGCGGTCACTTTTTTTTCCGTTTTTTTAGGTTCTGCTCAGGCAGAAATGGGGGAAATGGAAAAATATATCAGAGCCCAGATTGAAATCGGAGAGGGCATGTTCAAATTTATGCGTGAGCAAAGTGGGAAAGAACGTTCCATGGAACTCATGGAGCAATGGGAAAAAGATATCAATGCCATGGTCGCAGAAATCCTCTCTTCTTATGACCTGACCATTGACGAGTACAATACCCGTAAAAAAGAGGTTTTGGGCAATGAAACAGAGGTCAAAACCTTTTTGGATAAACACCCAGAATTAAAAGAGAAATATTACACACTGCCTTTCCACGGAGGAAGGGGAGGAGGGGGAGGTCCTCACTAAAATCACACCTTGAACAGCCAACCGGTTGAATCTCAGGAGAAAAATGAAACCCTCGTGCACTCTTTTAATCGCTTTTTTTTATCTTTATCTGTTTTTTGGAACCACCCCCTTATGGGCAGAGGAAGGAAAAATCACCCTTGCGGATTTTTCCACTTTTCCAGCAGGGTGGAAAGTCAGCAGCGATGAATCCAAAGCAAAGGAAATCTACACGGTTATCCAAAATAATCAAGACACCTATCTTCAGGGTCATGGAAAAGAAAAAGCGATTCGGGTTTTTAAAAAACTTTCATGGGATTCCTCAACCTTTCCTATCGTCGAATGGAAATGGCGAGTGAAAAAATGGCCTGAGGATCCTGAAGCCCAAGTATATGTCTATATTTCCCTGGACAAAGACATTTTTGGGATTCCCACCAATATTAAATATGTATGGAGCCAAAAGCGGGCCGTGGGATCAATGAAACAGGGAGGTTTTTTTCGCCCAACAGAAGTGGTTCTACAAAATGGTCCCCCGGATCCGGAGATTTGGGTGACCCAACGGATCAATGCGGTGGAGGATTTTCAAAAAATCATTGGACGAAAACCAAAGGGTGAGGCTTACGGAGTGGGATTTTTGGTTGACCCCGGGGTAGAAGCGGAAATCGGCAAGATGATTGGCCTTAAAGAATAATAATTCAGAACCGTTACCTTAGTGGCTCCCGGGACCAGAAAAGCCATTTTTAATCTTCTCCCATTCACCTTGTTGAAAAAGCGGCACCACCGGCGCTTGAGATTTGTCCGCCAGTGATTTCAAATATTGTGCCCGATCCGCCGCCTCAGGGTGGGTAGAGAAATATTTCATAAGATTCGGAGCCCCATTCTCCTGTTTTTGAAGTGAATCAAAAAAGGAGATCATCCCTGAGGGATCAATCCCCGCCTCTAAAATCATTTTCATCCCTGCTTCATCGGCTTCACGTTCCGTCTGCCGACTATACTGCCGCATCCCAAAACTCCGGGCAATATCCACCCCAAAGGCCATTGCCCCGGTGGCATCCCCAGTCAAAGCGGCAATCAGAATTCCCGTTGAAGCGTAATGCAGAATGGCTTTTGTTGCGTGTCGCTTTAATACATGTTGAAATTCATGAGCCAGAACACCCGCCAATTCCTCTGCGGATTGTGTTTCTTCCAATAATCCCCGATACACAATGATATACCCTCCCGGTGCGGCTAAGGCATTAAAGGCAGCATTATCTACAACGGCAATTCGAAAAGAATAGGGTTGGTTTTTAAGCGAGGCTAATAATGTATCGGAAATTTTATCAATGGCTTCTTTGAGGTTTGGATCGTTGCTTCTCATTTTTTCTGGGGCGAGCTCTTCAAAAACCCCCTTCCCCAGTTGAGCTTCCCAAGAGACAGGAACATAAGGGGTCACCACCGAAACCAGGGAGGGAATGCCCCACAGGTAAAGGGCCCCCGAAAGTGCAACCGCCCCCACGCCTGCCAAAACGGTCAGTTTAACTCTTAATTTTCGTTGACCCGGGTTATGAAAACGAAGGGTTAACCCAGGAACCTTTTGATGCAGGTCTGTGAGAAAGGCAAGATCAGAGATTTGAAGGGTTTCCGCAATCTCTCCGCCCCGTTCAAGGCGAACGGGTTCCCCTTGATAACTTCCTTGAGTCTGGCGAATTTCGGAAAAAGGCCAAAGAAAAGCGCTTGCTTCCTCCCCCGTGATCTCCAAACCCGTTTGCATAATTCGGATCGAGACCTTTTGAGGGTTTGGGGTTTTTCCGTCTAGGAAGGTTCCTTGCCACTTTCCTCGCATGGGTTTAGTTTACCATTCAATCATGCGGCTTCAAAACCCGAGTCAAGGTCCAAGATGCTTTCCAGTCCTTCGCCCATGGCCGTTGCACCTTTGGCCTCCTGCTGAATGGAGGCCAAATTCAATGGTCCTTCCAATGACAGATAGGTATAGTTGAATTGAATGGTTCGAACCAAAACCCAAGACCAGGCAAACCCAAGCGTAAAAATCAGCAAAAGGCCATTGGTCAGTGTAAGCCACAATAGGCCTCCCCCTGTTACGGTGGATTTCAAACGGGCAGGACCGAAGGCGGTGTGGTTATACAAATAACGTCTCATTTTAGCCTTAAACCAAAACCAATAAAGGCCAAACGTCGGGATCAATAATAAGACCGTCAGCAGGAAGCTTCCAAAAAGGTCTTTTCCCTTTCCATCAAAAGAGAATTTTTTGTTGCCAAAACAGGCATTGGACATTTTAAAACCGAAAATTTTTGTTTGAAGGAAAGGATAATACAAACCCAAGGTGATCACCATCAAAAAGAGGCCCCCGATATAAATTTTGGCAAAATCTTGGAGGCTTCCCCGGAAGGAAAAACGGATTCCCCTCCAGGACGTTCTACTCAAACGGTATCGCCATGGACCGATCATGGCAATGGTGACAAGGGTCAACATCATAAAAGCGGCGAAGAGGATGATTGCAAACTCCACCGGCTTTCCCCCAGGCAACCGGGAGGAAACCTCGATTAATGCACCCGCCCCAATGTACAAAAGGGAGGCCTTGAAAAATCCGGTTAATAGTTCTTTTCCTGTACCATGGTAAGCAAAACGATCCCCCTCCAATTCGGTTTGGCCCCATTGATAATTTCGAATCTTAACCTTTCCCCAAAAAGAATAGATTCCTAAAGTGATCAGGGTCAGGAAAAAATTAACCACATGGATTCCCAACAACGTTCCCCCGTTGCCAAAGAAAAAAAGCTGACGGGATGGGTTTGAGTCCTCCTGGGCATTTAAATAATCCGCTGAAGTTTCCCCAAACGATTGAGCAGGGACGAGAGCCTCCTGTCTGGGGGCCGGTATGGAAAGGGTCTGAGTTTCCATTGAATGGGTGGTCATCCCATTCTTGCCGTTCATAGAGACCCCACAGGATTTACAGGAAGGCGACGACATTTGGGTAAACCCGCATTTGGAACATCTCATACCACTGATTAGCATTGACTTATCCTCCCTACCCTTTAAAATCAATTATAAATTAAAATGGGGTTCAAAGACTAAACCTACAACCTGTAATTGGGTTATTTCAAAACTTTAAAAGTAATTATATGCGAAGATTAAAGATCAGGCAAAAAACCGAAAACCTTCCCACCTCAGCCTTTTTTGGGTAAAAGTTGAAAGTCATTCTTTTAAATTAGCCAAAATAATGCATAGTTTGGTAAAATGGGCAAGATGAATAAGCCACCATCAGACGAACAACCCTGCAAAGAGTTTGACTGGGTACAATTAACAGACGAAAAACTCCTGGAGATGCGGATTTGTGATCTTGGGTTGAAAATTAATGGAACAGAGTTAGAATCAAAAATTCAATTATTTTGCAAAGAATTAGAAGCAAAAAACATCTCCTTTAAACCCCTTTTCTACCTTGGGGATGAGTGGTTCTGTCCTGAAGGCGCCTGTACCATCGCCATTCCATTTTATTTGGCTCATCCGCGCTTGGAAAAGCTTGAAGAGCGGATGATGATGGAGGTTGAAGGGGGAACTGATACCTGGTGCATGCAGCTCCTTCGCCACGAAATGGGCCATGTCATCAACCATGCCTACCTGTTGGGTAAAAGGAAAAAATGGCAAAAAATTTTCGGGTCCCCCTCCATTGAATATTCGGAATTTTACCGGGCCAGGCCCTTCAGCAAGAGGTACGTCAAACATTTAGATGATTGGTACGCCCAAAGCCATCCGGAAGAGGATTTTGCGGAAACCTTTGCTATCTGGTTAACCCCTGAACTGAATTGGAGGCATCAATACAAAGACTGGAAAGCTCTGGAAAAGCTGGAATTTGTCGATCAAGTGATGAAGGCGTTGGCGGGAACGCCTCCGTTGGTGGTCTCCCGAAAAAAAATCTGCGATGCCTCCCGGTTGCGCTCTCAGCTCAAAAAATTTTATCAGCGGCGCCGCCGGTTTTATGCTGAGGATCTTCCCGATTTCTTTGATTCTGATCTGAAAAGACTTTTTTGCGAACCCACTGATTCATCTTCCGCCCAACGGGCCACCATTTTTTTAAGGCGAAATCGAAAATCGATCCTGAATGCGGTATCCACCTGGACAGGGGAACCCAAATTTACCATTAATCGTCTTTTAAGATCGATTTCCGAGCGGTGTGCGGAGTTAGACTTGAGAATTGGAAGCGACCCCGAAAAATCCGGGTTGGAGTTTACCGCTTACCTTGCGGCCATGGCTTCCAACTACCGGCATACGGGAAGGTTTAAAAGAAAATAAAGAATGAAAAAAAAGCTAAAAGTTTTAGTCCTGTTCGATATTTCTTGCCATCCCCCCAAAGATTTAGATTTCAGCGGGGAACTGGATTCCGATGAACGCATTACAGAAAATGACGTGATCGATGCCCTGAACCGGCTGGGCCATGAGGTCCGGGTGCTGGGCGTTTTTGACGATCCCGGGTTGATTGTGGATGAAATCAAATCACACCCCCCCGATGTGGTATTCAATCTTCCGGAACAGTTTAACAACAAATCGGCCTACGAACGAAACGTGGCCAGTCTTTTACAAATGCTGGATATCCCCTATACGGGAAGTGGCCCCACCGGCCTCACCCTTTGTAAAAATAAAGGAATGTCCAAGGAAATTCTTGCCTACCACAGGATTGACTTCCCTGATTTTATGATTTATCCACGAGGGACCGCCATCAAGCGTTCCAAAAACCTCGGCTTTCCCCTCTTCATTAAACCCCTGCAGGAGGAAGGGTCCTACGGCATTTCCCAGGGTTCCTTCGTTGAAAATGACCAGGCATTCGAAGATCGGATCAGGTTCATTCATGAGAAAATGGATCAAGAAGCCATGGCCGAAGAATTTATCGATGGAAGGGAACTCTATGTAAGCATTTTAGGGAACCAACGTCTCTCCGTTTTCCCATTCCGTGAAGTTGTCTTCTCGAAAATGCCCGATGACCGCCCACAGTTTTCAACTTTTAAAGCGAAATGGGATGAAGACTACAGGGAAAGGTGGGGGATTCAAAACATTTTTGCAAAGACACTCTCCAACGGATTACCGGAGAAAATTGCCCGAATTTGCAAGAAGGTGTACCGGGTCCTCCGAATCAAAGGGTATGGACGGATTGATCTTCGTTTAACCCCAGAGGGTCGCGTTGTCATCCTGGAGGCAAATCCCAACCCCGGCCTGGCCGCACAGGAGGAATTTGCTATGTCGGCTCAGAAAGCCGGGATATCCTTTGATGAGCTCATTCAGCGCATTCTCAATCTGGCTTTTAAAAACTAACTTATGCTCTAAGATGAACAGGGAGGGATGGCTGAAAGGAAAACACCATTTATTTTTGATACTTCAAATAAGCCGATAGGATATCCTGACGTTCAATTAAACCAATTAATTTTTCCTGAAAATCCACAACGGGAAGATGGATAATATGTCCGGTGACCAGTGTATCCAAGATTTCCGAGACCAGGCTTTTTTCGGAAATGACAATGGGTTGTGTCATAATGGCCTGGGGGGTAATTTCATTTAAATCTTTCCCTTCTTTAATCGCCCTTAATAAATCATATTCCGTCACGATTCCCACCGGTTTTCTTGCATCATCCACAATGGTAATGGCACCCGAACGTTTTAGAACCAAAGCGGAGGCAATGGCTTGACAACTCACATTTTGGTCATAATTCACCGGATCAGTTTGCATCAGCGCATCCGCCGTTAATTCCTGAAACGTGTTATCCCCTTTTTTAAAATCTTTCCCCAACATAAAAACCTCCTTCCCGGATAAAACCTGTGGGTTGCTTTTTCCTCAAATGATACTCGAATATTTTTTTTTGGTCATCTGGTAAAATCCACCGTTAAAGGAGGTTCATAATTTATACCCGATTTTTCGGAGAAAATCTTTTCGCCACTGAATTCCCCCTTTTCCCTCAATACCCTTGGGACGCAACCCGTCCACCACCCCTAAAATTCCTCTCCCCTGTTCCGTCTCCACAATCATCACTTCAACGGGATTGGAGGTGGCACAAAAAATATGACACACTTCGGGAACATTTTTTAGCGCATTGAGAACGTTAAGCGGGAAAACCCCTGGAATTAAAAAAATGATAAAGGTGTGGCCCGCGGAAAGGGCCAAAGCATTTTTTTGGGCCAATGTGATCATTGCCTCATCCGTCCCGGACCAACGAACCAAACAATCCCCCGAGGATTCATAAAATGCCAACCCAAAACCTATTCCTGGAACGGTCCCCACCAGTGCCTCGTGGAGATCCTCCACCGTCTTGATAAAATGGCTTTGCCCTAAAATCAGGTTCACTTCTTCAGGTTTTTCAATTGTGACCATCTTGAGATCCATCCGGATGCCTCCAAGAAAAAATTACGTTTAAACCGAAAGGTTAAACCTCCATTCATGACGAGCAGACTAAGAGGTAGGGGGGCCCATCCCCACCAAATTCAACGGATTCTCCCCGCAGTGTTTGGCAATCTCGAACTTCACCAAATCCCGAAGCCGGGTGATCTCCCGCCAGCTATTCTCCCGAGGAATAATCGGTTCTCCAATCACCACTGAAATAGACCCCCGCCTCGGCACCCATTGGTCCCCCCAGAGGATATACCGTGTCCCATGGATCGAAATGGGACAGACCGGCCGGGAGGTTTCAGCCGCTACTTTAAACGCCCCTAACTTGAAGGGTCTCAATCCGGTAACCGGCGTAAAGGTCGCTTCCGGGAAAATCAGGACGGATGATCCTGCCCGAAGGGCATCTTCAATCTTTTTGGCATCCGAAACACTTTTGGATAGATCTTCACGATCCACTGTAATGTGCCCCACTCTTTGAATCACCGTTCGGATAATCGGGGCACGGAGTAATTGATATTTAGCCACAAAAAGAAAACCAGGTGGTAAAATCGCCATGAGGACAACCGCGTCCAGGTAACTGGCATGATTGGAAACCAGAACCATCGGAGTGGCTTTGCCCAAATGTTCTTTCCCTTTGACCGAAAGGGGGCACCCGATACTTTTTAAAAACCCTTTTGCCCAAACGTGTGACAACCAAGAGGCCGCTTGCTTCCTCGGGAAAATAAAAATAAGGAACCAAACCGGGGGCACAGTGATACACAAGGCCAACCCCACATAAGCCGCATACCCATACCGACCGATGGCCCCGAAACCGTTTTTCACCCATGATAAGAGACTGTTAAGGCATAATTTAGCAATTTGGAACCAAACCGGATGGGGAGAGCGAAGCAATTTCCCCTGGATATAAAATTCCCGGCAAGACGCCCGCCTCAGTTTTCCACTGGAGGTTTTCGGGATGGCTCCGGGCAGGATCAAAAGAACCACATCGGGGGGAATACCCATGTTATCAGAAACCAGTTCCACAACCCGAGCAGAGATCGTTTCCCGTTTTTCTCGATCGGTTTCCCGGGTTTCCGCAACCACCACGATCCGTTCGGTTCCAAGCCGTTGCTCCGACACCCCAAAGGCTGCGACACACCCCCGCCGGATTCCCGGAACGTCACTGGCAATCTCTTCAATCTCCTGAGGATAAATGTTCCGTCCAGCTTTAATAATGACATCTTTTTTCCTTCCGGTGATGAAGAGCTCTCCATCGGCCCGGTAGGCCAAATCTCCAGTATCCCACCAACCCTCATGAAATACAGACTGGGTTGCCTCTGGAGATTGAAAATATCCTTTCATGCCTGAAGGGCCCCTAAAATGAAGGGATCCAATTTGACGCTCCCCCAACTCTTTACCCTGAAGATCAACAATTCGGATTTCATGTCCGGGAAGAGGAACCCCGCAGGAAATAAATTTCAAAGGGGTATTTTCCGATAAACCAACCGGTTCTGCGCGCTGATGGGTTTGAAACCCCTCCCGTGAAATCGAATCCACCCTGGGAAGCCTGCCCACTGGAGGAAAAGTTAATGCCACGGAGGCCTCTGCCAAACCATAAACCGGGAAAAAGGTCTCTGGCCGGAACCCATAAGGGCCAAAACGATCCGTAAACTTGGAAAGGGTATCCGGACTGATGGCCTCTGCTCCATTAAAGGCAAGGCGCCAGGAACTTAAATCGAGTCCTTCAATGTCTTTATCCTCTATTCTTCTGACACACAGCTCATAGGCAAAATTGGGAGCAGCGGACAGGGTTGCGCGGTGGTAATGAATCGCCCAAAGCCAACGCTCCGGTCGGGTTAAGAATGCAAATGGAGAAAGAACCGTGATGGGAATCCCATAATAAAGGCAACACAGCCAGGATCCAATCAAACCCATATCGTGATAGAGGGGAAGCCAACTGACTCCGATGTCCATCGGGGAAATCTGCCCGGCTTTTCCGATGGCTTGGATATTGGAAAGAACATTTTCATGGGCGAGAAGAACCCCTTTCGGATCACTGGTACTTCCGGATGTATATTGAATCAGCGCACCCTCCCAACTCTGATTAGGAGAAAAGGAAAAAGTGGTTTTAGAAGTTGAAAGTTTTTCAACGGTCATGACCTCCTTTAAGGAAGGGATAAAAGGACGCAAAATATGTCCCAGGGCCTCCACTTTTTGAAAGGTCACCAAAAACCGTATGTCCGCATTTTTTAGAATTCGTGCCTGGCGGCTCGCATACTCTTCGATTCGGTCCGCCTTGTAGGGCGGATAAATGGGGACCACGATCCCCCCGGCCAATAAAACCCCAAAAAAAGATGAGAAAAATTCTTTCCCCGTGGGAAGCATAATGGCCACGGTTTCTCCCCGTTTTAACCCACGGTCCAAAAGTCCATTGGCAACTTCCGAAGCGGTTTCAAAAAGTTTTCCGTAAGTAATGACCTCCTCTCCCCCTTCTTCATTCTGGAGGAAAATATGAGGCCGGCGGGGTTCTCCCAATGCAAAACGACGAAGCACTTCATCTAGCGAAGTCGCCTGGCCGGGGGAGAGGACAGACCTTCCAATAGAAGCCCGATGCCCCACCTTGAATTTTTCATTGGACGTTTTTGCCTCTAGAAGGGTTTGCAGCAAATCACGGGGGGTATTGACCTCAGCCATGCCCCGATCGGGGATACGAATGGAAAAAGCAGTTTCCACCCGAATAAAAAGTTCAACACGCTCCAGGCTCCCCAAACCCAAATCCCGATCCAAAGCAGCATCCAGGGAAACAGACCGGACGGCCTGTTGAATGCCCAGCTCTTCCACCAGTTCCAGGATTAAATCCAGGAGGTGCTGTTCGACATCCTGAATCTCAGTATCTTGGGTTTGCGGGTCCATGGTTGTTATTCCCTATTTTTTTAAAAAAAACCTCCATCAGGATAGGTATACCCGAGGAATCCGGCGATTGACGCCACACAGAATTTCATAGGAAATGGTTTCTGCCCACATCCCTATTTCATCTGCGGTAATTTTTTTTCCTTCCTCCTCACCGATCAATACCACGGTCTCCCCAATTTCGGGGCGTTCCATCCCGGTCACATCCACCATCAGCAGATCCATACAAATTCGGCCAACGATGGGATATTTTTTCCCTCTCATGAGAACCGAACCTCGATTGGAAAGCAGCCGGGGATATCCATCCGCATACCCAATAGGCAGGGTGGCAATCAGACTCTCCCTTTTTGTTTTCCAAGTCCTCCCATACCCGATAGGTGTGCGGGGCGGGACCTTTTTTAAGTGAATAATTTTTGTTTTTAAACTCATGACCGGCATTAACCCGTGGTTGAGGCCTTTTAAGGGAGGGGGCAAATATCCATACAACATGATTCCCGGGCGAACCATCTGAAAATAGGAAGAGGGGCTGTTAACAATTGCTGCGCTGTTGGCGGCATGGCAAATCAGATGAGGATAGTCGCTTTTTAAAACCAGGTTGACCGACTCAAGGAAACGATGGGTTTGCTCTTTGAGAAACCCTCCCCCCTCTCCTTCGGACTCTGCAAAATGGGTCATGATTCCTTCCAAAAAAATTTCCGGAGAAGCCTTTAGCATTTGGGCAACCCTTTTCAATTCGGAAAGGGTCATCCCCAGGCGTCCCATCCCGGTGTCGATTTTAAGATGAAATCGAAAAGGTTTCTGAGCCTTTTTGCCAAACCGCTGAAGAGGAGAAAGCAAATCAAAATGGTGGACCACCGGAGTCAACCGGTAATGGAATATGTCTTTTAGCTGACTTTCCAAAAATCCTGTCATGAGAAGAATGGGAATTTGAATCCCTGCTTGGCGAAGCTCAATTCCTTCGTCCAACTGGGCTACCCCAAACATCTGAATGTTTTCTGAAAGAAGGGCTTTTGAAACAGGAACCAACCCATGTCCATAGGCATCGGCTTTGACCACCGCCAAGATTTTCCGTTCCTCCCCAACTTTCCCCCGGACCACCCCGATATTGTTAGACAGTGCTTTCAGATTAATTTCAGCCCAGGTGGGCCGGCCGTGGGAATCATTAAGAGTCATCTAGCCCTTAGACAGATCAATGAGAAAACTTTGTATCTTAAACCAAGGTAAAGCATTTCACGTACCACAAGGTCCTTTTTGCTATTCTTTTAGGATAATAAAGAATGATATAAAAAACAAACTTAACAGAAATGGAGAGAGGAATTAATAGACAGGGTCAGAATTAACCCCTAGATAGACCTTTCTTAACCGGTATAAACCAGGGTTTCAGAAAATGTTTTGTTTTGAGGAATGGTGACAAAAAATAAGGTTTTGAAATCAATTTAAGATCTTACAAAATGAACGGTGGGGTTAAAGTCCATTAGACCTCCAGAATCTCCTCTTCCTTCTTGGAAAGGATATCGTCCACCTTTTTAATAAACTGGTCCGTACTCTTTTGGACCTCCTCTTGATTTTTCCGAAGCTGATCCTCGGCCAGAGAAGCATCCTTTTGAAGTTTTTTCAATTCGTCATTGGCATCCCTTCGGATGTTACGAATGGAAACTTTTGCTTCCTCTCCAGTCTTTTTCGCGGTCTTAACCAAGGTTTTCCGTCTTTCCTCCGTTAAGGGAGGAATATTTAAACGGATAATTTTTCCGTCATTGCTGGGTGTAATGCCAATTCCCGATGCAAGAATGGCCTTTTCAATCTCTCCCACCATTTGAGTTTCCCAGGGTTGAATGGTAATCATCCGGCTTTCTGGAATGGATAAGGTCGCCACCTGATTGAGGGGCATTTGAGACCCATAATAATCAATCTTGATGCCATCCAGAATGGATAAGGAGGCCCGTCCAGTTCGAATGGTTGAAAGCTCCTTTCGAAGGTGATCCAGGGCAGCTTCCATTTTTTCATCGGTTTGCTTTTTGATTCTGCTGACATCAGGTTCGCTCATAAAATTCCACCCCCCCTTTATTAAAAAAGCAGGTGACCCTTTTTTCTTTCCACTTGGAAAAAGGAGAACCCATCAGATCAAAATAACCTCCTTCCGGTTCCATTTATTTGTTTTTCACCGCCGTTCCGATATGTTCTCCACATAAAATTCTTTTAATGTTTCCTTTTTCCTTAATATTGAAAACCATAATGGGAAGGTCATGGTCCATACAAAGAGTTACCGCCGTTGCATCCATGACCTTTAAACCCTTTTCAATCACCTCAAAAAAGGTAAGTTGTTCGAATTTTTTCGCGGCGGGATATTTCAGAGGATCCTTATCGAATACCCCATCAACCTTGGTCCCTTTTAAAATCACCTGTGCCCCGATCTCCATCGCCCGAAGTGCGGCAGCCGTATCGGTGGAAAAATAAGGGTTTCCAGTTCCAGCGGCAAATATCACCACACGCTTCTTTTCAAGGTGCCGGATGGCTCTTCTTCGGATATAACTCTCAGCCAGTTGGCGCATTTCAATGGCGGACTGAACCCGGGTGTAAATATTTTTTTTCTCAAGAGCATTTTGAAGGGCCAGGGCATTGATGAGCGTGGCCAACATTCCCATGTAATCAGCAGATGCCCGCTCCATTCCTTTTGAACTGGCCGCAATCCCACGAAAAATATTCCCCCCGCCAATCACAATGGCCAATTCAACCTCGAGTTTATGAAGCTCTCCGATTTCCTCGGCAAGGGAATCCAGGACTTGAGGATCAATCCCATAGCCTTGATCACCTGCCAATACTTCACCGCTGATTTTTAGAAGAACGCGTTGATAAGCGGAGCGTGTCATGTCGCTCATGTTGAGCCGGGGTATGATTGAAGAAAAAGGGAGATTTTAAAGTTGGTCAGGTTTTTTCACCGACCTGAAATCGGACAAACCGCTTAATGGTAATGTTCTCGCCAAAAGCTGAAATTTTTTGGGCAAGCAAATCCTTAATCGTTAAAGCCTCATCCTTAATAAAGGTTTGATCCAGAAGGCAAACTTCCTGATAATACCGCTCAATTTTTCCTGCCACAATTTTCTCAATCACCTTCTCTGGTTTTTTTGTCTCCCGAGCCTGATGGGCATAAATCTCACGTTCTTTGTCCAACAGCTCCTTGGGCACATCCTCTCTTGTCACAAATAGAGCAACCGGAGGCGCGGCTACTTGCATGGCAAGGTCCTTTCCAAAAGCCTGAAATTCAGGTGTTTTCGCCACAAAATCGGTCTCACAATTCACCTCGATGAGGACTCCGATTTTTCCCCCCATGTGAACGTAGGATCCCACAATGCCTTCATCCGTTGAACGTCCCCCCTTCTGGGCCGCTACCGAAAGGCCTTTTTGCCTAAGAAAATCGATGGCCTTTTGGAGATCCCCTCCGGATTGGGAAAGGGCTTTTTTGCAATCCATAATTCCTGCCCCTGTTTTTTCCCTCAATTCTTTAACCTGTGTTGCTTCAACAGCCATTCAATATCTCTCCAAAACTTTTAGGATCAAATTATTTTTCAATACCCTCTTTTACAAAATCGGTAACCTCCGAAACCGGATTCTCCTCGGAGGGAGGAGGAGTTGCTGCCAACGGTTTTTCTTCAACAGGGGCCCCAAAAGCTCCCTTCTGCCGTCCATCTAAAATGGCATCCACCATTCGGGAGGTAATCAAACGAATGGACCGAATGGCATCATCGTTCCCAGGAACAGGGTACTGCACATCATCCGGATCGGAATTGGTATCGACAACCCCCACAACGGGAATTCCAAGGCGATTGGCTTCAAGAACAGCAATATGCTCCATTTTAATATCCACCACGAAAAGGGCTCCAGGAAGAGCATTCATCTGTTTAATTCCCCCTAGATTTCTCTCCAATTGCATCCGCTTTTTCTCAAGAGAGGCCACTTCTTTTTTGGGTAGTCGTTCGTAGGTACCATCGGCCTGTTTTTTTTCTAATTTCTTTAATTTGTCCACGCTTTTTCGTATGGTTTCAAAATTGGTCAGCATTCCCCCCAACCATCGCTGAGTGACATAAAACATTCCACAACGTTTGGCTTCCTCTTCAATGATCTCCTGGGCTTGCCGTTTGGTTGCAACAAAAAGCACCGATCTCCCTTCTGAAGCCGTCTTCCAAATAAAATCACGGGCTTGTTTAAACCTTTTTAAGGTTTTCTGGAGATCAATAATATAAATGCTATTTTTCTCCCCAAAAATAAATTTTTTCATTTTTGGGTTCCACCGCTTGGTTTGGTGACCAAAGTGAACCCCAGCCTCTAAAAGTTCTTTTATCGATATTTCAGACATACCTTTTTAAACCCCCTTAGTTCTAAAATTAACCCACGTTTCTATAAGTGCATAAAAAACAATCCATTTTTAGGCTCTTAAATGGAAGGATTCTAGGATCAAGTCTTTGGAAAATAGCACAATAGTAATTCCTATGCAAGGGAAAAGTGGCTAAATTTCCCTGGGGAAGCCGTAGGTTGATGACCTTTTGACTAAAAAGGGGGGGGTAGCTCTTTTTGGAGGGAGCCTTTGTTCCAAATAAGGAAGGGAAATTAACCTTCCTTTACTTTTTTAATCCTTTAGACCTAATTACCCTTTGTTTATAAGGAATTAGATTTTCTTCAAAAACACGGGACTTCAATTTCTAAAAAGTACGGTTAATCGGGAAGGTCTACTTTTTTTATAAACGACTGTAATATAAAAGCCTTTAGATTATTGGATTGAGAGTCGAGGGGAAAAAGGAAAAACCCCTGGCGATTGGGAGAATACCCCTGTGTAAAACCGCAAAGGGACTCCCCGTCTTTTAAATGGACCATTATTTTTTTTCCATAAGTCGAATCTTGTGAAGCTGAAAAATCTTTTAATTCATTAAATTCTTTGTCCCCCACAAAATCCTTTACAAAAAAAACCGCTTTTAATTCTGACATATAGACTGCTAAAGGTTTTACCCCCGAAACCTGATGGTTAATACCAAGATGAAAACAGTTTTTATTTGGGAAAAAATCATGAGAGACTCCTTTGAGTATTTTTCCATCTTGAAAATGAACCACTAATTTTTGTTCCATTAATTCCGCTCCTATTTCCTGGTTTTATCAATGTAAATTAAAACAACAAAAACCTAGGCAGGTTCAATGATACATCGCAGAGGGAATCCTTCTTTACTGGCCATGGAGTGAACCTGGCTTTGCCGAAGCTCTGCTTCTTCAAAGGGAAGAACAGCAACCACCGCGGAACCCTGATGGTGGGTTTCCAACATCAACAGAAAAGCAGCCTGGTGATCTTTTCTAAAAACGGTAATCAAAACATAAACAACAAATTCCATAGTGGTAATATCGTCATTTAAAAAAATGACTTTATAGGGGGGAATCTTTTCAATTCGAGAATCATCCCCTATTTCCACTTCGGGTGTGGTTTCTGGAAGAACAGTCCCTGGCATTGTTATTCACCCTAAATTTTCTAAAATAGCACATTTTTTAACAATTGCGAACCCAAAATGATATTCAGAAAACCGTTTTGATATTTTTTTCAAAACACAAGCAAAAGGGAAAAGTTGGGTTTCCCCCCTCTTTAAAAAAACCTTTTCTAAAAAAACAAAAGCTGCTTTTTATGCTCAATGGATAAAAGATTCAAACAGTTTGTCCCGCACAGTACCCGGATGCCCAAGCCCATTGAAAATTATAACCCCCAAGCCACCCAGTGACATCGACTACCTCCCCGATAAAATATAGGCCTTCCACGCTTTTGGCTTCGAAGGTTTTGGAAGACAGTTCATCCGTATCGACTCCCCCTAGGGTAACCTCTGCTGTGCGAAATCCTCCATTACCAACAGGAACAATAGGCCAATGGTGAAAATCCTCCGAGATTTCATTGCTTTCTTTTTTTTTGTATTGGTTAACAGGTTTATTTTGATGTCTTAATTCTACCCATCGTTGAGCTAAGCGTTTAGGCAATAGGTGGCCCAAAAGGTTTTTTAGCTCCGCCCTCGGCCGTTCCTTCTGCCAGGAACGGATTTCTTCGTTTAAATTAAAATCTGGAAGCAGATTTACACCAATTTCATCCCCCGGTTTCCAATAGTTGGAAATCTGTAATATCGCAGGCCCGCTTAACCCCTGATGGGTAAAAAGAATCGCCTCCCGAAAAGATTTTCCATTACAGGAAACCAAAGCATTCACCGAGACCCCCGAAAACCCGGCAAGGTCCTTCAAAAGAGACCCGCTTAAATGAAGAGAGACAAGGCCCGGGCGGCAAGGAAGAACTCTTATTCCAAACTGTTTGGCAACAGCATATCCAAACCCCGAAGCCCCCATTTGGGGTACTGATAATCCACCGCTGGCAATGACCAGAGCGTTGGCTTCATAGCTCCCTAAATTTGTGCTGAGGGTAAATCGTTTTTCTTTTTTTATACTTTCAACGGAACAATTCGTCCTGACTTGAACCTTCCCCAATCGGCACTCTTTTATTAAAAGCGATACGATCTCGTCGGATTTCCCATTACAAAAAAGCTGCCCCAACTTTTTCTCATAATATTGCACGCCGTGCTTTTTAACCAACGCAATAAAATCGTTCTGGGTAAAGCGACTTAACGCGGACTTGCAGAAGTGGGGATTATTCGACAAAAAGTGAAAAGGTTCCACCTGTAAATTGGTGAAATTGCAGCGTCCTCCACCAGAAATTAGAATTTTTTTTCCCACCCTATTTGCATGATCCAAAAGCAGAACTTTGCGGCCTCTTTGGCCAGCCGTTAAGGCACACATTAGCCCTGCCGCACCCGCTCCAATAATAATCACATCAAATTGCTCCATGCGTTAATATATGCCAAAAGGGGGGTCATGGGTCAAATAAACCTCCCTTTTTTCTGTTCAAAGTAATACTTGATTCCTCATTTGAAAAAATCTTTTAATGGTTATCAAAGAACGCCAAGTTCGCCTAATTTAGGCAGGTTATTTCCACAAGGATCATTTGCTTTTTAAAGCCTGGTTCATGTATTATGTGGGAAATTGTTAAGCTTTTGAATTTCATCACCTTTTCCCCTCCATGCTTAAAATGAAAACCATTTTTATCTGCCAAGAATGCGGTTATCAATCGCCTAAGTGGCTGGGACGCTGTCCCGAATGTAAAAGCTGGAACTCACTGGTAGAGGAGCCTATAGAACCCGCTGTATCCACATCCCATTCTTATCTGGCAAAAAAAGAGAGGGAAAAACCCACCCCCATCAAAGATGTGATTACCGATCATGAAGACCGTTTCTGTACTGGAATCAATGAGATGGACCGTGTTCTCGGAGGCGGGGTGGTTGCGGGGTCACTGGTTTTGGTGGGTGGTGACCCAGGCATCGGGAAATCGACCCTCCTTCTTCAGCTTCTTGAGAATTTAGGACTCAGGGGAAAACGGAGCCTATATGTTTCCGGAGAGGAATCAACTCGCCAGATCAAAATGCGGGGAGACCGAATCGGGTCCACATCGGATCAGGTTTTTTTAATTTCGGCCACCAACCTGGAAGACATACTTAAGGCAATCCAGGAAATCAACCCCGCTGTGGTTGTGGCCGATTCCATTCAAACCCTTTTTACCACACACATTCCGTCCGCCCCCGGAAGCGTCAGCCAGGTACGGGAATTGGCCACACGGTTGATGTTTCTCGCCAAAGAGACCCATACCGCTATTTTTATTATTGGACATGTGACCAAGGACGGATCCATTGCAGGCCCCCGGGTTCTGGAGCACATCGTTGATACGGTATTATATTTTGAAGGAGAAAAAGGCCACTCTTACCGTATTCTCAGAGCAGTCAAAAACCGTTTTGGTTCAACCAATGAAATTGCCGTTTTTGAAATGAAAGAAAAAGGGTTGGAAGAAGTTGAAAATCCGTCAAACCTTTTTTTAGCCGAACGCCCACAAAAAGCAACCGGCTCCGTGGTCATTCCTACCATAGAAGGAACACGGCCTATTTTGGTGGAACTACAAGCACTGGTTTCCTCCGCCACCGGGGGATTGGCCAGAAGAACCTCCATCGGGGTTGATCATCATCGGGTTTCTTTGTTGATGGCGGTGGTGGAAAAAAGGTTGGGAATTCACCTGCAAACCTACGATGTGTTTGTTAACGTGGCAGGGGGAATGTGGATCGAGGAGCCTGCTATCGATCTTGGAATCGCCTCCGCGGTGATTTCAAGTCATAAAGAGTATCCTTTGGAGGCCCATACGGTTTTATTTGGTGAAATTGGGTTGGGAGGGGAAATCAGGGCTGTGACCCATGCGGAGAAACGGCTTCGGGAGGCAGAAAAAATGGGGTTTACCCGATGTCTGCTTCCTCAACGAAACTGCAACGGCATCAAAACAAGCGCTTCCATGGAGCTTCATGGCGTACAGGATATTGGTGAGGTTTTTGAAATTCTTTTTACCTAAAGCCCTAAACCGGCAGTTCTTCCAAACCCTTATCCTGATACCCATTCTATTCTGCATTTCATGCTCTCTTGGAAACCCGCTCATCATCAAGGAATCGACTCCTCAAGGGAAGACCCCAGAGCTGTCCCTGGCCCAGCTTTTGAAAATTATTCGTGAAAGGGAGCGGGAGTTAAAAGGGTTTAAAGCTTTGGTCGAGCTAAATTTCAGCCTTTGGAAGGATCAAGAAAAACACATTGAATCGTTAAAAGGAGCACTCTTTTTTGAAAGTGGTGGGGCATGGCGCTTTAAAGGGTTTGACCTTCTGGGAAGAACCGTGGTGGACCTATTGGTCACCAAAGAAGGTTTCCAGATCTTCTTGCCTTCTCAGGATCAATATCGTTCAGGGACCCTGGACCAAATTGAAACCTTATGGCCTGCCTCTTCTCTTGGATTTCCGCACCATCTTTTCACCATGGTCAACTCCATAGGGCCCCTTACTTTGGAGCCCGTCGAAACTCCCATGCTGGAGAAAGGTCCGAATTTCTCTATTCTCCACCTGCTAAGACTAGAGAAGAACCACGGCGTGCTTAACCGAAAGGTTTTTTTCCAGGGGGAAACCCTTGATATGACCCAGCAAGAACTATTCAATCAAGAAGGACGTCTTGAAATCACCATGGATTATTTGAATTACAAAAAAATTAACGGCCACCGTCTTCCCTTTCAGGTAATCGCAAAAAACCAAGGCCATCAGGCGAGCCTCACTTTCAAAGAGATTCAACCCAATCCAAAATTTATTCCAAAAGATTTTCAACTCTCTCAATTGGAGGGACGGGGATTTCCGTGAAAATTCTGGCTATCGAAACCGCCACATTGATGGGAGGGGTGGCTATTACCTCTGATGAGGGAATCATCGGTGAAGTTCGGGTGAGTGTACGAACCACGCATTCGGAGCAGTTAATGACCATCATTGACCGGGTTTTAAAATCAAGCCAAACCTCACTGATGGAAATGGATGCCTTCGCGGTCTCCATCGGACCGGGATCTTTTACCGGTCTTCGAATTGGCGTCAGTACCGTTAAAGGGTTTTCCATGATCACCACCCGGCCGGTTCTTCCCATTTCTACCTTAGAGGGTCTTTCCTTTTCTCTGCCTTTTTCTACCCATCCCATCTGCCCCATATTGGATGCAAAAAAGGGGGAGGTCTATACGGCATTGTTTCATTTCAATGGGACAAACCAAATGGAACGATTATGGGAAGATCAGGTAATGTCGCCTTCGGAATTATCCCGGAAAATCACTCAACCCACCCTATTGCTTGGAAATGGTCTACAGATATACGGTAAACAGCTGAAGGAAGCCCTCGGGGATAAGGCCATTTTCTCCCCTAAGCGCCTCTGGGCCCCCTCCGCCCTTTCCATTGCTGAGCTTGCAAGGCAAATGTGGCGGGAAGGAACCCGGGTCCCCTCCGATGCGGTGAAACCCAATTATGTACGCCGTTCTGAAGCAGAAGTAAAATGGGAATTGCAACAGCAAAAAAAAACCTCTGGAGACATCTCACAATGAGGGTTCCTCAAGAAAACAAAACCTCCCTTCAGGTAAAACCTATGAAACCAGAGGACCTGGATCAGATTTTGGACATTGAGCAGCGCTCTTATACTGAACCCTGGATCCGGGAAATGTTTCTCGATGAGTTGTTTGAGAAATGGTTTTCGCACAGTGTTGTGTTAAGATTATCCCCATCTTCGGATCCTTTAGGCTATAGCTGTTTCTGGATTTTAGAATCGGAGCTTCATCTTTTGAATTTGACCATTGATCCCGCCTGGCAGGGTAGAGGATTCGGCACAAGGTTATTGCAATGGATTTTGGCCGGAGGGAAAAAGCAGAAGGCCTTAAACGCGTTTTTGGAAGTTCGGGTCTCAAACCAAGGGGCTATCCGGCTTTATGAAAAAAATGGCTTTCAACAACTGACCCAACGGAAAAATTATTACAGCAATCCCCAAGAGGACGCATTGATTTTGAAGTATTCTTATGATCCCATCTTTTTTTAAACCACATAGGAGGTGGAAGATGTCTTCAATTGATCAAAAACCCTTTATAAACCCGGGGGCGGTCAATCAACAGATCCAGACCCTTCAAGACACGCATAAACACCTGGAAAAAAGATTAGGTAAACTCAACAAGCGAAAAACCCTCACACCACAAGAAGAATTGGAAAAAAAGAAACTTCAAAAAGAAAAATTACTCACCAAAGACCAGATGGCACTTCTCCTTCGGCAACACCGGTCTTCGGGTCTAAATGATCCGTATCTACGGGCTAAACTTAAAAGGAACTAGGAAAGCGTGTTTGGAATAGGGCTCCCAGAACTGATTTTGATTTTGGTCCTGGCCCTCATTATTTTAGGACCCCGGCAAATTCCGGAACTGGCCAAATCCATCGGAAGAGGAATCGCTGAACTCCGCCGGATGAGCGAAGACCTTAAAGGGTCCATCGAAAAAGACCTTTATTCCGAAGACAGGGAAAAGGAAAAACCCAGATCCATTGGGGGAACCGAAATCCATCCTCCGGAACCCACCGAGCCCAAACCTCCCGACCCAAAGGAAAAAACCAGTGAGTAACACCGAAAAAAAATTGCCGCTGGTTGGCCACCTTGAAGAACTTAGAAACCGATTAATCAAAAGCTTAGGCGCTCTTTTAATCTGTTTTACAGCTGCCTTTTTTGTGTCGGACTATTTGCTTTCCTGGATCAAACGTCCCTTAAAAACGGATTTGGTTTTCCTCTCACCGGCCGAGGCTTTTTGGGCCAATTTAAAGGTAGCCCTATTGGGAGGCCTTTTCATTTCATTTCCTTTTCTACTTTATCAGGCATGGGCTTTTATTGCCCCTGGGCTATTTAAAAAAGAAAAAAAGTACGGTCTCTTTTTTCTCTTTTTCTCGGTAATCTTTTTTATTCTAGGGTTGCTTTTTTGTTGGGGGATCGTTCTTCCGTTTGGGCTCAATTTTCTAATCAGCTTTGGAGAAAAAGCGGGAATACAACCGACCTTATCCGTTGGGTTATACATTGATTTTGTCATCAAATTCCTTCTGGCTTTTGCTGTGATTTTTCAACTCCCCTTGGTCATCACCCTTCTTTCCATGATGGGAGTCGTCGCCCCTCAGACCCTTTCCCATCACCGGCGTTATGCCATTCTATTCGCTTTTATTTTTGCAGCCATTTTGACCCCCACCCCGGATATTTTTAACCAGGTCTTAATGGCAGGGCCCATCATTGTGTTGTTTGAACTCGGAATCCTCAGCGCCCGTCTTTTCTCAAGAAAAGAATCTAAAACAAAGGTCTAAATTGAAGGGGCTCGGAAAACCATCTAACGATTTGCCTTTGATCAAGGCCTTCAAAACGAAAGGGACCCTTTCGGGTCCCTTTCAGAGAGAGAGGCAGGAGTTTGAGGACGGGGTACTATTTCAAAAAAAAGAAATAGTACTGTTTGTGGAAGATGAGCTGTTTCAAACTTAAAACTTCTTTCTGTCTAAATGAATCAAAAAAAAATAGAAAACCCATAAGAAATGAACAAAACCTCTCAAATTGACCATCCTCTCCGCTTTATGTTCCTGACGAAAAGGGCATGCACCGGGCCGAAGGGCTAAGCGGCATCCCGTTTCCAACGGTTGGCAAGGATCACCGGATCAACCACTTCTCCACACACGATACACCTTAAAGTCCGGGAAGATCCCTCTTCGGTATTCACCGATTCTGGAATCAGCGGCCCATTACATTTTAAGCATGAGCGTTCGTTCAGCTTCTTTAAAGTTTTTTCTTTACTCAAGATACGAAGAGGCATGAGATTCTCCTCATTGATTTCTCAACCCACAGGTTCAAATAATCCTGTGTCCCCCCATGGGAGTATCGTTCTCCGTAAAAGAGGGGGCGTCCCCAGGCATCACGAACACATCCAGATCCTGAATCCCCCAATCCAACGCTTCTTCAACGGTCCAGAAAAACACATCAATCCGTTTCCCTTTAATGGCACCTCCCACATCTTCAGCAACACCCCAGCCGTATTCCGGAACAAATAACCGACTACCAAGGGGTATAACCGTTGGATCAACTGCAATGGTCCCCACCCGGGCAGGAATCCCTGTTGACGTAATGCCATCGGCCCATACTCCGCAGGAGCGCTCGGAGGGCTCATACGCTGTGGCCCTGACTTTGAGCCATTTCCCTTCAGGTTTGGAAATCCAGTCTCCCTCAGCAGTTGCAGAAAGGGTGGTAAAAATGGTCACTAAAAATATGGCGCTCATCCGAATCATGCTAAATCCCCTCGCCCGTGAGGCGATAAAAAATTAGGTTAAAACCACCCGCTTAAAAAGCCTTCCGAGGATAGTTTTTGAAGCTTATAGTTGCAACTTTCAAACCAAGTGAGGGCCATGAGGCTAAAAAATAAATATAACCAATTGAAAAATATAGAATATTTAATCCTATGGGTTCCTTAAAAGGGGGGACGGCCAAATTCGGGAACGCTACATAGAATCGGAATTTAAGTGAAAACCTTTTCCCTCATTGGCCAAAGGACTTTCACAAAAGGGGGATACCAAGGATGGAGATAAAGCGAGCCGGTTTATGCACCGTTTTCTAATATCTTTAGGGTCTGAGGGGTTACCTTTCCATCGACAATGCGAAATAGATTGGCATCAGGCTGTTTTGGGTTCTCCAGGGAGACAATCAAATAAAACGAATCCGGGTAATACGCCAAACGGATATCCGTTGCGGAGGGGTAGGCCTCGGTCCGGGGATGGGAATGATAAATAGCAAGAAGGTCTAAACGGTTATCCCGCATATTGGTCATGGCATCCATCATTTGGCGTTCATCCATAAAGTAACGGACGGCCCGGTCAGAAGGAATTTTCAATTCCCGGATTCGATCCGAATCTTCCAGATTTCGAATCCGATAGATATGGCTGATTTGTCCCTCTCGACCCACCAATAGGCCGCAACACTCGTTAGGGGCTTCAGCCTGGGCATGGGAAATGATGGTATCGTAAAGGGAACGGGAAATGGTTAACATTCGTTTATGGTAATTTTGAAGGAACCGCCATAGGGCATCAGATCGACCCTGCCCTCCATATCACAAAAATTTAAATCGTACAAGAAATTTCGTAATCGATCAATTTGGTAATTTTGGGGTTTGGTCCGCAGAGAATACACTGAGGGTCTTTCAGCGTTTTAACTTCTCTGAATTTCATTTCTAGGGCATCATAAAGCATTAATCGATGATAGAGTGTTTCACCAATTCCCAAAATCTCCTTCAAAACTTCCGTCGCCTGAATGACGCCAATGGTCCCGGCCAAAACACCCAAAATTCCCGCTTCCTGGCAACTGGGAACTAAACCCGAAGGAGGAGGTTCGGGGTAGAGGCACCGGTAACAGGGATTACCATCGACAAAAGCCTTGAGGCTGGTTACTTGCCCTTCAAAACGGAATATACTTCCGGAAACCAGGGGTTTCTTCATAAAAAAACAGGCATCATTCACGAGAAAACGGGTGGGGAAATTATCCGAACCATCCATCACCACATCGTAATCCCGTATCAGATCAAGAATATTATCGGAAGACAGTTTGGTGGGATACATTTTCACTTCCGTGTGAGGATTAATTCCATTAAGGGTTTCTTTGGCGGATTCCACCTTGAGTTGATTAACGTTTTTTGTCGAATGAAGAATCTGCCGTTGCAGGTTAGAGAGGTCAACATGGTCGGCATCAATAATCCCCAATGTTCCCACCCCCGCAGCGGCCAGATAAAGCGCCGCCGGGGAACCAAGACCTCCCGCCCCCACACAAAAAACCTTTGATTCCTTGATTTTCTTTTGGCCCTTTCCCCCTACTTCGGGGAGGATGATGTGCCGGCTGTACCGTTGTATTTCTTCATCAGAAAAACTACTCCCCATTTTTTTCCCCTTCACTCAATAATATTTCGTTCGATGGGATCAACCTTAACGCCCTTTTTCTTAATACCCTCTACCGCCCGTTCAATTTCCTTAGGATCACCAACGAGCTCCAAATCCACCCACCCCGTTTTTTCAGTGACGTCGGCCTTTCGAATATTGGTGACGACTTTGTATTCCTGGCCCACCAGATAAATGATTGGCTCTTTTATTTTCTCTTCAGGAAATGTAATATGAACTTTTAGACTTGCCATGTGGTTTCCTCGGTGTTAAACATCAACCTCCCGCAATGGCAGGAACGATCGAAATCTCATCCCCCTCCTGGAGGGGGGTTTCCTTCCCTTTGATAAAACGTATATCCTGCTCGTTCAAATAAAAATTAACAAAACGCCTAAGCTCTCCCCCTTCATCACAAAGTCTCTCTCTCATTCCAGGGTACTCTTTTTCCAAATTATCGATAATTTCCTGAACAGTGGTTCCTTCGATTTTGATTTCCCCCAATCCCGATGTTAACTTTCGAAGAGGGGTTGGAATTCTAACTTTAACAGCCATTTATTTTTTTTCCTTTTCTTGGTCCAAACCAAAGGTGTTCTCAAAATCAGAAAGGCTGGGTCGAATCCGGGTGGGTTCATCTACCACATGTCGAACTGCCTCCTGTGTTTTCAAACCATTCCCGGTAATATAGGCAACGGTTACCTCTCCCTTTTGAATCACCCCTTGTTTTACCAATTTCCGGAGGACGGCAATGGTCACCCCTCCCGCGGTTTCCGCAAACACCCCTTCGGTCTGAGCCAACAGCTGAATTCCCTCTACAATTTCGGGATCATTCACCATTTCAATTACCCCATTGCTCTCACGGGCGGTTTTGATAGCATAAAATCCATCAGCTGGATTGCCAATGGCCAAGGATTTTGCAACGGTTTTGGGTTTCACCGGTTTGATAAAATCCCGTCCTTCCTGAAAGGCGCTGGCCACGGGTGAACATCCCTCCGCCTGAGCTCCATGAACTCGGGTTTGAATGGGATCAATGAACTTTAACGTTTCAAACTCCTTGAGTCCCTTCCAAATTTTAGTCAAAAGTGAGCCTGAAGCAATGGGAACCACCACGTGTTGCGGTGCATTCCACCCCAGTTGCTCAGCGGTTTCGAACGCCAAGGTTTTTGACCCTTCCGAATAATAAGGCCTGACATTAATGTTCACAAAAGCCCAAGGGTACTCCCCCGCGATTTCGCTGCACAACCGATTCACATCGTCATAGGTGCCTTCAACGGCCACCACCGTGGGTTTAAAAATTAAATTACCGAGAATCTTCCCCATCTCCAAATCGCTTGGAATAAAGACAAAACACCTCAATTGGGCTTCAGCGGCATGAGCAGACACCGAATTGGCAAGATTCCCCGTAGAAGCACAGGCAACGGTAGAAAACCCGAATTCCTTTGCCCGGGTCAAAGCAACGGCAACCACCCGGTCTTTAAAAGAAAGGGTGGGATGATTAACCGTGTCATTTTTCAGGTAAAGCTCATCTAATCCCAAGTATTTCCCGAGATTCTTGGCATGCAGCATCGGAGTAAACCCCCCGTGAAGCCCAACCGTGGGTGGACCTTCCACAGGGAGAAGCGCATGATAACGCCAAAGGCTATTGGGGCCACTCAGAATATCCTTTCGGGAAAATTGATTCGCAATTTCTGAATAATTGTAAACCACTTCCAAAGGACCAAAACAAAACTCGCAAACATGGATGGGATCAAGGGGATAGCCCTTTCCACACTCACGACATTTTAACCCTTTCATTTTAGCCATTTCTTCTCATTTGACCCTTCCCATCGGAAGGGGTTAACCTGGAATAACAAAACGTAAAACGATCATTAAATCCTGCAGACCTCTTGTTCATAGTCTACCAACTCGGTAATGGTCGGTTTTTCTCCACAAACCGGGCAGGCAGGGTTCCGCTTGACGGGAACTTCTCTAAAACGGACCTTCAGAGCATCATAGACTAAAATCCTATTAAAAAGAGGGTTCCCAATATTCAGAATTAATTTTAACACCTCCGTCGCCTGAATGGTCCCGATTAAGCCGGCCAAAACCCCCAGCACACCTGCCTCCTGACAACTAGGAACCAGGCCAGAAGGAGGAGGCCCTTTAAATATGCATCGATAACAAGCAGTTTGATTAGGAATAATGGTCATGGCCTGACCCTCAAAACGCAGAATACCTCCATGAATCAAAGGTTTTTGGCTTAAAACAGCAGCATCATTGATTAAGAATTTTGCCGGAAAGTTGTCAGTCCCATCGATTAAAATATCATAATCTCGGATCAAAGAAAGAATATTCTTTGAGTGGAGATGTTCTTCAAAGACTACAACCTTCACATCGGGATTCATTTCTTCAATCTTTTTTTTGGCAGAACGAACCTTCAAAACACCCACATCCTGGGTATGATGAATGACTTGTCTTTGCAGGTTAGACACGTCGACCACATCCCCATCGACCATCCCCAAAGTCCCGATTCCCGCGGCCGCCAAATAAAGGGCAACCGGAGAGCCTAACCCCCCTGCCCCAACAATGAAAACTTTGGCTTCCCCAATTTTCTTTTGACCCTTGCCACCTACTTCGGGTAATAAAATATGGCGACTATACCGTTCAATCTGTTCTTCTGAAAAACCCATGGGTTCCTTTTACAAACCACTCCCTAAATATTAAAATATTTTTCAATGCTAATGTAACGTTCCCCTGTATCCGGCAACAAGGTAACCACCCGCTTTCCAGGGCCCAACTCCTGCGCCACCTGAAGGGCAGCATGTACGTTGGCTCCCGAAGAAATGCCAACCAGCAACCCTTCTTTTTTAGCCAAGAGCTTTGCCATTCGATAAGCTTCATCATCTTCCACGGTAATAATTTGATCCAAAACCTGGCGGTTCAAAATTTTTGGAATAAACCCCGCCCCAATGCCCTGAATTTTATGAGGACCAGGATCTCCTCCCGAGAGAACAGGAGAGGTGGTTGGTTCAACAGCAATAATTTTGACCCTTGGGTTTCTCTCTTTCAAAACCTCCCCAACACCTGTGATGGTTCCCCCCGTTCCCACCCCCACCACGAAAGCATCCACCTTTCCATCCATATCATCCCAAATTTCGAGAGCGGTAGTGGCACGATGAATAGCTGGGTTTGCAGGATTTTCAAATTGATTGGGCATAAAATAGCTTGGATTCTGCTCCAAAATGCTTTGGGCTTCCTTAATTGCACCTCTCATGCCTTCCCAGCCTGGGGTTAGAACCAATTGGGATCCATAGGAAGAAAGAAGACTGGCTCGCTCCATACTCATACTCTCGGGCATTACCAAAATAAGTTTATACCCTCGAACCGCTGAAACCAGCGCAAGCCCGATCCCTGTGTTTCCACTGGTCGGTTCAATAATAGTGGATCCTGGGCGGATTTTTCCTTGTTTCTCAGCTTCATCGATCATGCTCAGGCAAATCCGGTCCTTCACACTTCCGCCCGGGTTAAAAAATTCAATCTTTGCAAAAAGATCGGCTCTTTTTCCTTCTCCAACCCGTCGCAGAGGAACCATAGGCGTGTTCCCAATGAGTTCCACCACGTCTTGAGGAACACCGGGTTCTCCTCCTCCCATAAAGAAAAGAAACTCAATTCTATCTCCCTCTTTAAGATTAGTCTGAGAAAAATCCTCCCGGTTGAGAATTTTTGAATTGAATTCCACGGAGACCATTTGAGGTTCGATCTCCTTTGTTTTTAAAAGGGCCAATACTGTTTTTTCTTGGACTTCCTCTTCTTTTCCGTTTATTTTAATTCGCATTCTAGCTCCGCAATAAAAAAAACCACAATGTCCCAAAAGTATCAGAATTTCAATCTGTTGTCAAGGAGATTTCTCCAAAAATACAACCCCTTATCGCCCAAATCCCGTCACAATTAAATCGAATTTTTTACTTTGATGACCTGTGTAACAATTTTTAAAATAAGTTTTATCTTTCTGACCCCATCAATGAGTTTGGTTTACCTGTTTTAAAAATCCCTTTTTAGTCATTTTCTTCTTGCAATCTTCTCTAAAATGTGTATAGTGCATCAACCGCAAAATGTTTTTTCGTGCCCTACTATTCGTGGAAGGCCTGTGATCGGGTGTGATGGGACCCCAAACGGAAAAAACATTTTATCGGTAAGGGTTGTTGAGAAAATAAGGAAAAATTAAACCGATACAACCCGTCGAATTTCCTTGACAAAAACGTATTTTTCGTTATAGTTACACCGAATGATTTCAGAATCTCATGATCTGAAGGAGGTGTTAGCCTAACCCAAATAAAAAATTGACCCATCAGATGAAAGGGGGAAATTAGATTGCACGCTTTGGGGACGCATTTGCTGGTGGAGTTGAAAGATAGCAACTCCAAAATCCTGAACGATATTAAAAAAGTTCAGGAGATCCTGATCTCGGCAGCTCGTCAGGCAAAAGCCACGATTGTTGAGATCTCGTTTCACAAATTCAGTCCCTTTGGTATCAGCGGGGTTGTTGTGATAGCAGAATCTCACCTTACGATTCATACCTGGCCCGAATATGGTTTTGCCGCTGTGGACATTTTTACATGCGGGGACCTTTTGAAGCCCGAAGTCGCCGCATCTTATCTCATTGAAAAATTTCAAAGCAAAAACCCCTCCATGGTCGAGATAAAAAGGGGCCTTCTTTCCAAGGGAGACGTAAAACTTCCCCATAAAGTCGGTAAGGGAGAGGCAACCGAAAATGACCGAATCAAAGAACTACAAATGGTTCCTTGATTTCCTAAGTCCGGATGAAGGTCATATGCTAGGGGTGAAAACCATTCTTCACACCAAGCAGACCAAATTCCAGCAAATGGAAATTATGGAAATTTCCAATTATGGTCGTTGCCTGATTCTAGATGGGAAAATGCAATCCAGCGAACGTGATGAGTTTATTTATCATGAAGCCTTGGTGCATCCCGCCTTGCTCACCCACCCTTCCCCCAAACGGGTCTTTGTCGTAGGGGGAGGCGAAGGAGCCACCCTCCGGGAAATTCTCCGACATAAAAGCGTTGAACATGTGTTGATGGTGGATATCGACCAGGAAGTCGTGGAAAGCGCCAAAAAATTTCTTCCCGAATGGCACCAGGGTGCATTTGATGATCCCAGAGTAGAGCTTCAATTTTTAGATGCCCGGAAATATCTGGAAGAGACCCAAGAAGTATACGATATCATTATTATTGATATATCCGAGCCTGTCGAGGAAGGACCGGCCTATCTTCTATACACACGGGAGTTCTATAACATCCTAATGAAGCGCTTAACCAAAGAAGGAATCATTTCACTACAAGCCGGGACCACGGCATTGACTTCTTTATTAAATTTTAGCGCAGTTTATCAAACCCTGAAATCTGTCTTCCCAGTGGTGTCCCCCTATGAGGCGTGGATCCCCTCGTTTGGTCTGCCGTGGGGATTCGAACTGGCTTCCAAGAAACTTCGTCCTCAGGACCTTTCTCCTGAAGAAGTTGACCGAAGAATTAAGGATCGAGTTACTGGCGAACTTCGTTATTACGATTCGGCTGTCCACCAAGGTCAGTTTCTCTTACCCAAACACGTTCGCCGAGCCATTGAAAAAGAAGAACGCTTAATAGAAGACAATCAACCCCTCTTTATTTATAGTTAACCTTCCGCGTGGGCCCCGGAACCCCACACCGCCTAGTAAACATACAATGGAAAATGAAGAACAGTTACGAACCCCCCTGTTTGACGCAATGGTGAATTTGGCGGAGAGTCGGAAGGTCTCCTTCCATACCCCTGGTCACAAAAGCGGAAAGGGAATCTCAACACGTTTTCGTAAATTTGTGGGCCCTAAAATTTTCTCCATCGACCTCACCACTCTGGACGAGGTGGACTCACTTCAAAAACCTCGGGGAGTCATCAAAGAAGCCCAGGAACTCGCCTCCCGGGCCTACGGCGCGGAACGTTCTTTTTTCCTTGTCAATGGGACCACTGGGGGAAATCATGCCATGGTTTTATCCACCTGTAAACCAGGGGATAAAATTTTGGTTGCCCGAAACGCACACAAATCAGTCTTGGCGGGAATCATTCTCTGTGGCGCAAACCCTATTTTCTTTTCTCCTGCCTATGACACAGATTTAAATGTGTTAATGAATGTCACCTTTGAAGAAACCAAAAACGCCATTGATCAGAACCCGGAAGCAAAAGCCCTCTTTTTGACCACGCCTAACTATTACGGGATTACCGCAGATATTGAACGGATCATTCCCTATGCCCATGAGCGGGGAATCATTGTGTTGGTAGACGAAGCCCATGGTCCCCATCTTAGATTTCACCCTTCCCTTCCCATATCTGCCTTAGAAGCGGGGGCAGACATTGCTGTGCAGAGCACCCATAAAATCATCGGGGGAATGACTCAGGCTTCTATGCTTCACGCCCAAGGGAATCAAATTAATTTTAGAGCGCTCACCAATGCACTAAAAGTGGTTCAAACCACCAGCCCTTCTTATATTTTGATGGCCTCTCTGGACCTTGCCAGAATGCAAATGGCCACCGAAGGGGCCAAGCTTTTGGAAAAAACCATTAAACTGGCCGAAGAAGCCCGGTTGAGAATTAACCGAATTCCGGGGGTAAGTTGTTTCGGCAAAACCAATGTAACGGGGACGATTTTCTCAAAGATGGGTGATTTAGATGTGACCAAGCTGACTGTTACCGTTAAAGAGCTGGGCCTCTCCGGGTATCGGGTTTCACAGATTTTAAATTCCACCTATAACATCCAGGTTGAAATGGCAGACCCTTTTCACATCCTGGTCATTGTGTCGATTGGGGACCGAAGGGATGACCTGAACCGGTTGGTCGACGCCCTCAAAGAGATTTCCAAAAACAACCCCCCTAAAGCGGAACGCTCGCCATTAGAAAAAGTCGATCTTCCACTTTTTCAGAATAAGGTGCAGACCTCATCTCACAAAGCTTTTTTTTCAAAACATGAATATTTAAACCTCCCTGAATCCATAGGAAGAGTCAGCTCGGAAATTGTCACGGTTTACCCACCGGGTATTCCTGTTTTAATTCCAGGAGAGGTGATCACCCAAGAAGTCATTGACTATATCAAAATCATGGCTGATCTCGGGGCAACCATCGATGGGTTGAATGAAAGCAATACCCTGGTGGGTGTGGTCACCACATCTTAAACACTCCCTGTGTCACCAACAGCCATAGGCCTTGAATCACCTCCTGAAAAGGAATCCATCCATTTAAGAAATCCTTTATATGAAAAGACATATAAAGCCCGCTCATGGTTCCCATGACATGGATCAGAACCAAAGAGGAGTGAACCTCAAAATGGTTTTTTTTTCTTAATACCACATAAATTAAACCCGCAAATCCCACCACTAAAATGAAAGACACCCAACCCCCGTTTAAAGATTTTAAAAAACCAAAATAAAACAGAAGAGATATATAGCAGATCCAACCGATGGACGCCCACTTCATTTTTAAAATCAACAGAATTCCCAAAATAACTGCAGCCCCTACAAAACAGGGAAAGAGGGTGTCTCCATAAATCCTTACTCCGGTCTCGACGGTTTGAAAAGTTTGGGAATCGAATCGTTCAACCCAAACAAAATAGGTTAAAGATAACCCCAAAGTGACCCATGCGATTAAACCCTTTTTTAAAACATTGGAATCCATCACAACCTTATTCACTTTCTATTTTTTTATATTTTCGTAAAAATAAATCCGGCCTTGAGGACCCATTAATTCTGCAATATCTCGAGGATGAAATCCCCCTAAAGGGTTTCCAACAGTATAAACGGTTTGAAAGTCGGCTCTTTTCACAAATTCCTCTTCCTGATTTCTGGGAACCAAATAAACAGGGGACCTAATTTTTCCGGTCAGAAACAGATATTTGAACCCATAGCCCAGTGGGGAAGAAGTCACGATTACCCCATCGTCCATTACCAGGTGTTTCAGGGCAGTTGCCGTTTGAATGGCGGGAGGAAATGTTTTTTCATAATAGTCGGCTAACCGGGCGGCCATGGACGGGTGATCTAATAGTTGTCGTTTTACCCAAAATGTGGTGAAGGGGGTTTGTGTCACTAATTCATAACGTTTATCATTTAGAACCTCAGCGGGTGTAATTTTTTTTCCAAGGTAAAACAGCTCCATAGATCGAGAGTCATAATGAAAAATATAGGCATCCGGGTCCTGTTGGGGATTTTCCTCAAAGTTCCAAATTTTATTTTGAAGGTGACTTCCGTAAGTGGGCGTCACCCAGAAAACCCCATGGGTGGCAGCCATGTAGACATTCCATCCATCCCCCTCCCGGGTTAAATAATCCAGGGGTTCCCAGGCCATACTCAAACTGGGAAGGTCCCAGGGAGACTGGCGATAATATTTATATTCAGAGGTCTGCTGGTTAGCCAACCAATCCTCCACCGCCGGTTTAATCTGGTACGAGGGCCAGCCATAACTTGCAAGATGCATGACCGCCAAAAAAGAGGACCCCACACAAAATAATTTAAGGATCGGAACGGTAAAAGGAAGATTTCCCCTAAGGTTTTGAAACAAATTTCCAACAGCCAGCAACCCAAACCCAACCACAAATAAAACGTATCGTTGATTAAACTCAAAATCTTTGTTGATGGTTAAGAAAACACTGTAAAACCCTACCAGGATTTGTCCCCAAAAAAACAAGGGGAAGCAATCTTTTCTAAAAGCCTTCCTAACGCCTTGAAAAAGAAAATAGGCTACGCATGGAAATCCTAGACCCCAAAATATTACCCCAAACCCTCCGTGTAGACTTCCCAAACCCAAATCAAAAAATGGATACATCAGAAAGTTGATGGGATCTTCTAAAAATGCACCCAAGGCGAAATCTGTCTTTAATTTTGGGGCAACCCCTTGTACCATTCCGCTAACCATCCCCGTTTGATCACCCCCGCCAAAAATCCGAGGATAAAAGGGATGCCCTGTTTCCAGATAATTTCTCACATACCAATAAAGACTAATGGGAATGGTCAGGAGGATATAAGTACTGTATCGCACCAGCGCTCTCTTAAAACTTTTTTCTTCCCAAAATCTCAACCATAAAATCGGTTGAACCGCCAACGAGAAAATAAACATGCTATATTTCACCCCTAAACCGTACCCGGTAATAATTCCGGCGATTATTAAATGGTGTTTTTCTCCCGTACGGTAAAAATTGAAAACCGCATTCAGCAGAGAAAGGAAACAAACCGCCGTGATCACATCATTATAATTACTTCCGATTTGCCCTAAAACGACGGGTAAAAAAATAAATAATTGGGCCACGAAAAAAGAATGCCTGGGAGCAATATCCAGTTGTCGCCCAAGGGAATACAGGACCCCTACACCGTACAGCACGACCCAAAAAACCACCATATCGATCAAATAATCATTTCCGAAAAAAAGTAAAGGCCACAAAAAAAGCAGATCTCCATTCAAAGGCATGGCAAACCCACGCCGAAGATCTAAGGGAAGGAGTTCAATTCCCTGGTTTTGAACGAAATGATATAGAGAGGGAAGGTGGTAAACCAGATCATCAATGCCCCTGGGGGGTAAAAAAATTGCCGCGATTAAAACCCACACCCAAACAAAAAACCCTAGAATAAGGAGAAGATAGTTTTCCCATCCAAACACCTTCCTTAGCCAAATTTTAAGAGTAGAAAAAAAATCTCTAAGGCCAGGACCCAACCGGGCCCTACGGCCCACCATGACCCAACCCACCAGGATTAAGGATAGGGTTAAATGGGACCCTACAACCCAAGAAAAAGTAAGCCGGTTGAGTATTCCGTACAATAAAGGGACAAAGGCAATTTGGATCATTCCAATCATCCCCCCATAAACCAATGAATCCCGGAAAGAAGTTTTTTGGAATGCCCATAAAAAAAGAATCCACGAAGAAAAAATAAAAAAATTAATAAAGAAAAAACCAAATACCTCTATCATCAATTTTTTCCTTGGTTATTCAAATAAACTGTTTCACCCGGAATTTATTAAAAAAACAATTGATTATTTCAATTAACAATAATCATTTTAAAAAATACCGTCAAAGAAACAGGGAAAAGTCATCCTTTGAAAAAAAACCAATGGGTTCCTTGCCATTTTTGGAAAACCCCACCTGAACCAAACCCTTTTACCCCTTCTTTTAAAGGCCCTCCTATTGACAGGGAAAGAAAAGAACGTTATTTTTGTATATAGGGCTTTTGCTTTTATGAATCAAAAATCATTTTTTAGGATAAACGGATCCTTTGAAAAAAACCACCAACACAAAAGGAAAGAAAACTAACCCAACAAAGAGAACGCGGACCCGAACCAGCAAACCCAAGAAAATACCCATTCAAGGAGGTGTCATCTGGTTGACAGGCCTTTCCGGGGCAGGGAAAAGCACCTTAAGCCAAATGGTCGGTCCCGCTCTTAGAGAAAGGGGATGTAAGATTGAGGTTTTGGATGGGGATGTGATACGAACCAATTTAAGCAAGGGGCTCGGTTTTTCCAGAGACGATCGAAATACCAATATTCGAAGAATTGGTTTTGTTTCCAACCTTCTGGCGCGAAATGGCGTTTGGGTTTTAGTAGCTGCCATCTCCCCCTATCGGGCCATTCGGCAGGATGTTCGTGAGAATGTGGTGAGGGATGGGGCCAAATTTGTCGAGGTCTTTATCACTTGTCCCTTAGATGTATTGGAAGAAAGAGACCCAAAGGGGTTATACAAAAAAGCCCGGTCGGGCAAATTAACAGGTTTTACCGGGATCTCAGATCCGTATGAGGAACCCACCACTCCCGAAATCATTATCCATTCCAACAAGGAAACTCCCGAAGAAAGCGCCAGACAAATCCTCAACTATCTGTATTCTCTGGGACTATAGAAAACTTTGATTAAGGAGCCCTTCACCTTTCTATTTATTAACTAATTTAAAATAAACCTGTTCAATCTGTTGAACCAGTGTAGGCCATGCAAATTTCTCATCCACCCACTCTTTAGCATTCCTTCCCAGTTTTTCCCGCAATTGAAAATCCGAGAGAATGGTAATAATTCCCTGAGCCATAGCTTGATAATCATGGTCCTTCACAATAAAAGCATTCTTTAGGTGCTCAAGGCCCTTGGAGGTTCCCTCAAAGAGAACAATCGCCTTGGCCGCAGCCATATAATTTAAAAGTTTAATGGGAAACCCCGGACAATCCGGGCGACTCACCACCGCAACATCGGCCCCCGAAAGAAAAAAAGGAACCTCCTCCATAGAGGCTTTATGATTAATTTCTACATGGTCCGTGAGGTTGCACGCTTCCACCATACGGTGACATTCTTTTAGGTCTTTTTCGGATGGAACATTACAAACCAAAAAAAGCGTTGCCTTGGGTATATTTTGACAAACGATCTGCATGGCATTTAATAGGTAATCAATCCTTTGAAACCGATCCACCGTTCCCGTATAAACAACCAAAAGACGATCCCCCCACCCATATTTTTTCCTCATGGCCAATGGGTCTAAACCCTCAAACCGTTGGGTGTCTACCCCAAGGGGAATTAAGTGAACCCTTCCCTGGCTTATATTCCGGCTTTTTAAAAACCGGACCAAATCCTCCGATATGGCAATGATTTCATCTCCCAATCGGGGGACCACAAAATCTAAAAAGCGGGCAATCCAGACCGCAAGAATTTTGGGTTTAAAGAAGTTATAAGAGGGTAACTCATCAATCATGGTATTGATGGCATGGTATACCAAGGGTCTTCGGGTTAAAACGCTTGCAAAAAAACCGATCAGAGCACCTTCATAGTTATGCCCATGAATCAGGTCAATCTTTTCACGGAAAATCACGCCACACAGTTTAACCACCATGAGTAAATCCAATACCGGTTTTTCTTTTGTGGGCCCCACCACCATTTTCTTTTTAAACCCCCAGTCCCAAATTCGGTGCAACTTAACACCACGCGGATTTAATCCCTCCCCATAATGGTAGGTAACAATATGAACCTTATGACCCTTATCGGAAACCGCCTGAGCCAACTCCCGAATTCCTCCCGGAGTCCCGTGATTGGCCGGAAAAGGGCAGGCCACCACCATAGCAATTTTTAATGACATTTTTTGGGGTTCGTGGGAATCCATTGGTTTAAGGAGCCTATAAAGAACAGCCGTTTTTTTCCATATCAGGGCTGATTTAAACGGGGTTACATTTCTGGTATAAGCGATGAAGGCCGCGAAATAACCATGGAACTCGCTCTTTGCTGATCATGGAACCTAGATGAATCATATAACTCATCAAACGGGTTCCCAAAGAAACATGCAATATATCCCTCTGAGCGATCCAAACTTCTTTTAATATCTGAAACGTATTTTTGGATGAAATTCCCCCTAAAAAAAACCTGCAAACTGGAACCGGAATGTGGAGGGCCTCTCTTCCCTGAGCAATCAGTTCTAAAGCAAAAGCATAATCAGCTGCTATTTTAAACTTTTCGAATTGAAAACGGATCGACCCTATGGATTCCCGCCGGTATAAAATCGCCTGATGGTAGATAGGCTGCCCATACCTGAAGTAGGATGGACCCCGCGCCTTTTCAAAAAGTTCCTCCCCATTCTCAAAAACAATAATTGCATCTCCATAAATTAAATCAAAATCGGAAGCGTTTCTTACCCTTTCTTTTAATCTTATAAGCGTCTCCTCCGAGGCAAAACAATCCCCCGCATTTAAAAAAATTAAAAATTCTCCCTGGGCTTTAGAGATCCCTTTGTTCATTGCATCATACAAGCCCAGATCGGGAGAACTTTCCCAAATAGCATTTGATAGGTTTAAATCCTCCAAAAAGGCAACAGTACCGTCTTTTGACTCCCCATCAATCACAATCCATTCAAGATCAGGAAAAGTTTGGGCCTGGAGATCATGATAGGTACGTTTTAGATTCTTTAAATCATCTTTACAAACCGTGATTACAGAAAACAGACGCTCCTTTTCCAAATTAATAAATTAACCCCTCAAGTCATGCAATCAACTTTTACGCCACACGGTATTTTCCTTGTAAATTTTAATGAAACGTCTAACCACCTTTTTGGGAATTCCAACCATGGATAAATTATACGCCATTCCGAAGTACCGATTCCATTTTTTGAAGGCCTTAACTTCCTCTTGGTCCGCACCGTGCTTTTTTAATAGATCAAAAAATAATTCCTTGCCAAAAGCGTAAAGCTCAATATCGAGGGCATTGGTTTCTTCTATAGCTTTTATAACATCATGGGCAACATCCGGTTTGGCCGACCGGTTGCGGGTCACATTTTCTTTTGCGTAATAAGCATTTTCCCAACCCAACAAATTTCGGAACATCAAAACCGTTTCATCAAATCGCTCAGAGATCCCAACCCCAATAAAATGCTCCTGAAGGTTTCGCTTCGCAGCTTCCAAAGTGGCCTGTGACACCGGTCCGTTCCCAGAAACAGTATCCACCCTTGGGTCTCCACAAATTAAACGGGTTTGACCATTATTAATTTCCGAAGAAAGGTTACCTTTTACATATTGCTCAAGAGTTAGGTTTTTTGAGGCAACTTGCCGGTACAAGTAATGTTTTGGGGTTTGTAAAACAAAGTAATAATGGGAAATGACCCGATCAACCGGATTTCTTAAAACTGTTATGTACTTTGATTTGCCCGGTAAATTCTCATGTAAACCAAATGGGAGATGGCCCTTTAAGCATTTGATTTTGGCTTTCTTCTCTTCGGACAGATTTTTAAATTCTTCAATGGATTCAGGCACATGGGCGCCATCTACGGTAAAAACCTCCTTTCGGTGGAATTGCCGCTCTAAAACCTGATGAAGGGTGGTTCCTGCCGCCTTAGGAATATGAAGAAAAATTAATGTTTGAAAATCCTTCTCAGACAATCTTTCACCTATTCTGCTTTACTTTAAAAGAATCTCTTCATAAAGAGACATATAATCTCTTGCCCGATGGTCAATAGAATAGGTATGTTTGGCTTTTTTTCGGGCATTGTCGCCTAATTGGTTCAAACGCAAGGGGTCCTCTAATACCCATTGAATTCCAAAGGCCAAATCTTCCCAGTCCCCCGCTTGAGCCACATACCCCGTTGTGCGGTGCTCAATGATCTCTGAAACACCCCCCACCCCAAACCCGACACATGGGGTACCACAAGAAATTGATTCCACAACCATATTTGGAAGGTTTTCTTGAAGAGAAGAGGTTATGAAAACATCCGCGGCAGAATAGAACAACGCCATACTGATATCATCGTTTAAACGGCCTACAAAGTAGGTTTTTAAACCAAAATTAGGAGCAGGTTGTGGTTTTGAACATCCCACCATAACGACTTCAGTTTGATCACTCAACCCATTTTTAGCCAACCTTACCAGTGCAGACTGCATGTATGAAAAACCAGCCCGTTTTTCATCTAAAGCTTGAAGGGTCCCAATCATAATTAATTTTTTATTTTGAGGTAAACCGATGATATTCCTTGCAACCCCTTTTTCGATCGGTTTATAACGGTTTATATCAATTCCGTTAGGAATGACTCGGATTGAATAATTGTTAAAAAGGGAACTAGAACGAGCACAGCCTGCTAACCACTTGCTCGGGGTGACAAGGGTAAGGTTTAAATTTCTCCAGGCCTTCTTTTTACGGTTCCAAATCCAAGAAGACAGATCCTTTTGCCTAGAACTGTTTAATTTGGGGCAGCATCCACAAGACCCCCGATATCGCCCACATTCCCCATCATATGCGCAACCCCCAGTAAAGGGCCACATATCATGGAGGGTCCAGACCAGGGGTTTCTTTAACTTGGGAAGCGTTTCGATCCGCAACCCTCCCCCCCCAAGCCAATGAAAATGTATCACATCCGGGTTGATGGACCGACATTTCTGTTTCAGTCCATCCGGTAGGTATGCTGTATAAAAATTGGTCCGCTCCCTTTTGGGATACAACAAAACCGGAAATCCATCGGCCACAAACCGAACCAGTGCCCATCCTCTCTTTATGTAGGATTCGGGGCCAACCACATTGGCATCCCCCGTGGATTTGATTTGAGCCAGGATTTTAGAATCGAGGCCCAAATCCTGAAGCCCAACATGAAGACGATACATCGCCCGGGCTGCACCTCCCTCAATATCAAATGTGTTTACAAGAAGGACTCTCAAAGAGTTTACCTTTTTAAACAATTAAATTTTTTAAACCAATCTAAACCTTAAAATTCTCAAATTGCATATTGACCATAAAAAATACTGCAAATAAAAACAAGGATATTAATTTCCCTTATAAAGATCAAAAATGGTTTTATCATAAATTTTAAGTTTTTCCTCAATCATTTGTTGATCAGGGACAAATGGTTTTTGCTCTAAATTTAAAAAAGAATTAGGAATATCCTCTTCTTGTATATTCACATACCGTTCTTTTGGAAATTCAATATCTTTGACAAAATTTGAAGTTTTTCCTTTTTTAGGCTCAGTATAATCGATAACAAAATTTTTTCCATTTAGGATGGTTTGAAAAATAATAGAATGGTATCTCATTCCAAAACATATATCCGCAGAATAAAATTCATCCATTGTTTCTTCCAATGAAAGGGGAACATTTTGGACGTAACTGTTTTCACTAGGGTATTCAAAATAAAGTTTATTTAAATACTTTCGATCATCTCCACCAATTGTAAAGTAATGCATAGGAATAAAACGAACTCTACCAAATGAAAGATTTAATTTTTTGTAAAACTCTTCTAATCGATTTTTTATTTTATCAAGATCTGAATTTTCTTTAAGATATTCCTTTGGGAAATTTCGAAGGGAAATAGAGGCCGTTATCTCGTTAGAATGAAGTTTCGGTAATTCTTCACTCTTCTTTTTTTTAAAATGAAGACAAGGTCCAATTGCAGGATCTAAGGAAACCAGAATTTTGTCTTCTTCAAAAACCTTTCCCATTTCTCTAAAAATATCTTTTGCATTAATAAGAGATGTACTATCCCTTAAAATAATCCTGTCTGAGAATTGAAAAAGTACTGTAAGTAACTCCTTATGTCTTTTTGTGAAAAATGGACCGACCCCTGATCCAAAAATAATGTTCTTTATACCTTTCCGCTTCGCAAATTTGAAAGCATAAGCCAACATATACATTGATTCAATATGCATGAGGGGCCCCCCTCCAATAACAACCATATCGGATTGGGTAATATGACTTTCCAATTCTTTTGATTTTTTAGAGTTAAAAATTTTTATATTTGGTTCGGAGCCTATTAAGTTGGCCCAAAAAGGATGGTCTTCAAAGATGGTTTTTTCTGTAAAGAAAGGGAAAAGACTACCTAAAAAAATTTGATCAATTTTTAAATTTTTAAAAAGAATACTTAAAGTTCCAGCAAATGTACCTCGGTCTCCAATTGTTTCCGTTCCATACCAACCCAAAATGGTTATTTTCAAATCATAAACCTTAATTTAAAGGCATATATTTTAGCCCAAAATCTCTCGTGGAGAACCTGAAAAACAAAAATTAAAAAATTTTTAATTTCTGGATTTCCATAGTAATCATGTACACAAGAATCACATTTATTTTGGACAATTGATTCCCGATATTTTAGATGGGCCTCATCAAAAAATATTTTTTCCCCAGGAGTGTTTTTCAAATTTCCAATGCACTCACTTTCAACCGCGCAATAATAAATATTTCCTCTTGAATCTAATGTTATTCCCTGATTTTTCCAATTACAGCCCATCAACCTTTTTGATCTACCGTTATTAATTGAGTTAAAAATGCTAAAATATTTAAATTTATCAGAAATGGTTTTGCTGTTTTTATATTGAGAATAAAAAAAAGTTTTTGATGAAAATAACCCTTTTCCATTAAATCCACTAAAAGAAGGAAAAAGTTTTTCGCTTTCAATTCGTTTATTCTCAATCCCCATCCGGAATTTAATTTGTATTTCAATTTTTTTTGCAAAAGCATTAAGTTGTTCTAAATAATTTACATTTTGACTTATAACTGTACACCCCACATCAAAAGAGTCGCAATAGAGGCTCCTATTTGCTTTAATTTCTTTTATTGTTTCGAATGTTTTTTTAAAAACCTTAGGAATTCCACGAACCTTGTCATGAATCTCACCATATCCATCAAGCGACACTGAAACATGAAAAGAAATTCCCTTTTTATTACATAAAAAATAAATTGACTTTAAAAGGGCCAAAAGACGCGAGGTATGAAAACCGTGAGATATAATATTTAACGACCTTAAATTGGGTAATTGATTAATAATAACCTCAGCATACTCATCTAAATTTTTAATTAGTGAAGGCTCACCCCCATTAATTCCTACGCCCTCCACTTTTTTAAATACTGGGTCCGTCAAAACTGCTTTCAATTCTTTAGCCGTTAATTCCCCGGAATAATCCATGTTCCAAACATCACACATTACACACCGTGCGTTACAAAAATAGGTTATAGGAAGTTGGATCACTTTGGGATACTTTTTCTCACCTCCTTTAATGGGAATTAACTTAAGGGTGGAAAGAAACCATAAAGTGCTTAAAACAGGATACAATTTGTTTTTAGAAAAAGACCCTTTTGTTCTTAATTTTTTAAGCATTCTCTTCATATAAACTTTTCTTGGTTTCCGTTTACAAAAATTAAATTTATCTTATTTTATAAATTCTATTAGGTTTTTTAGGTATAAAACCCAACTCAAAACCTCCTTCTCCCTTCACATTGTCGCTCTCCCCACACGGTTTAAACTTCCGTCTAAATACTGGTTAATCTTACTATTTCCTGATTAATTTGTATAGAAAAGGATTAAAATATGTATAGCTATTTGTAATTAATTCCTTGTGTAATCTGCAATATTTTCAAAAAAACATTTGCCCTTTCTCCAAGAATTAAAAAGAATTTCGCCTGAGGCCATCTGGATAAAAATGTGTTAGTTTATTAAACTTTTAATTCCTTACGGTTTACAATTTTTTTTAAAAACCACGGTAGGTTTTTAATAAAGCTCTACCGCGAAAAAATTTGATTAAACCGAAAAATAGAAAATCGGACATGGGTCCACACACCACTTTTTTTCCTGGCAAAATACAACATAAAAATATTTCTCAATAACATCGTAAGGGAAACAATTCCCGAAACTCCTACAGCTCCATAAGGCCCAACCAATAGAAACGCTCCCCCTACCGCAATAGCTCCCGAGACCAATGTTATTCCCATTAAGGTCGCCTGGTGGCCTGTCATAATAAGGGTCAATCCACATGATCCAACCAAAACATTTCCCAAACGCCCCAATGCCAACAAAATTAGAATGATAGTCCCTTCTCGGTAAAATGGCCCATATACAAACTCTAAAACGGAAGCCCCAAAGAAAAGACAAATTAGAAAACCTCCCAATGCAGGTATACCCGCAATTGTTGCTGTTGTTCGAAGCAAAACCTCTAATTCAATTTTTTTTTCTTGGGAAAACATTTCCGAAATTATTGGAGAAATAACAGAATTAATAACCATTAAAGGCATTGTTACAAAAATAACTAGGCGAGACGCGGCCCCATATATGGCCACCTCTTCTTGGGAGCGAAAGGAGCCTAAAATCCAAATATCAGCCTGGGTTAGAATGAAAGCGGCCAAATTTGCAACAAGAAGAGACCCGGCGATGTTAAAAATTTCAGAAAAACGAAGATTTTTCCCGTTTTCAAACCCGCTTAATTTTTTTTGCAATAAAAAACCAGATACTATTGTACTCATAATTCCTGCTGAAATTGAAAAAATTACTATTTGGGTTAAATTGGAATGACCCTGAAAAATCCAAATTAAAGCAAAAAGAAGAGAAGAAATAATACTGGTCAGCAGTCCCCCAAAAATAGAAGCCAAACGAATATCGTGAAACCCACGAAAAGATTCCGCAAACAAATTCTGAAATGCTATCACTGCTACCCATAGCCCTCCTAACCATATGATTCTTTCCATGATTGAGGAATTAAATACATTTCTTGCTATCCATTCTCCACCACCAATTACAAACCCAAAGAACATTAATAATGAGGCCAAGGCACACAAAAAAAATGATTTCACCACAACAGACTTAGCACGATTAGGATCACCAGTTCCCATCGATTCGGCAATCAAACGGACAATAGTTTGGTTTAAACCTAACTGAACTAAAAGAGCAGCTACCGAAACCAAGCTAAAAGTTAGAAAGTATGCACCAACCTCCTCAGGGACCAAAAGCCTCGCAATTAAACCATTTAAAACCACTCCTGAAAGTGAACCTAAAACCTGTCCCCCAAGAACCCATGAACCTCCGTAAAAAAAACGTTTGATCACATTTTTTGGAAGAGGAAAATATCTATGGAATAGGTTGGAAATAACCATTAGTTCTTCAAAATACCCCTTAAGGGTATCAACAAAAAAGTGCTTTTTTTATTACATTTCCCCTATTAAACTTTTACTCTTTCTCTACACGAGCTTGCGCTAATTAAGGGGCTCTGGTAACCAGTGACAAATTTTAATATGCCAATAGATTAGATTTTTTTTAATTAAGAATTAAAAAGTCTATTTCACGCAATATCCAAAACTTATTACTTTTTTAAAAAAAAAGCCTTTATTTTAAAAATTTTTAGGGTTTAACGGTGCAACACCAGGGCCACCAAGGCCTTCAAAAAATTATGAAAATCCAAATAAAAAAATATTCTTTTGAAATCGATGGAAACAGCATTTTCTAAATCAATTATATCTCCTCATTAAAATAGCTAAAATTATTAAAAAAAGGAAAAAATCCCTTGTTAGGACTGACTGATTTTCGAGGTTTAAGAATTGGGGTAGTGTAAATAAGCCACTTTGTGTTTTTTTCGATAAGGTAATAAATTATGGTACCAAATTTTTTTTAAAATTTATTTCCTCATCCACCAAATATAGTGGCCTATTTTTCACTTCCTCATGAATCCGACCAATATATTCTCCAATGATTCCGATGGTAATTAACTGAACTCCCCCTAAAAATAAAACCGCCACCATGATGGAAGCCCACCCTGGGACATAGGATTTATAGAAATAATTAACAGACAATTCGATTATCTTAATCAAGCTTAAAAATGAAACCAAAAAACCCAAATAGGTGGCCATCTTCAAGGGAACGTTTGAGAAAGAGGTAATCCCATCCAATGCAAACTGGGCCATTTTAAACCAGCTAAACTTTGTTTTCCCAGCAAACCGCTCATCCCGTTCATATTCCACACCGGTCTGCTTGTACCCAACCCAGCTCACCATACCTCGGATGAGCCGATGACGCTCCCTCATTTTAAGAAGTTCGTTCATGGCTTTTCGGCTCATGAGCCGGAAATCCCCGGTATCCGAGGGAATTTGAATTTTGGTGATTTTTCGAATTATTCGATAGAAAAAATAGGCGGTAAAAAGTTTGAATAACTTCTCTCCTTTTCTTTTTTTTCTAATCGCATAAACAACCTCAAACCCTTCGTTCCATTTTTCCAGGAGTGTCGGAATCAATTCAGGGGGATCTTGGAGGTCGCCATCCATAATCACAACGGCTTCCCCTTGGGAATAATCCATTCCCGCGGTTATAGCCACCTGATGTCCGAAATTCCGCGATAAACGCAGTACCTTAACATCTGAGTCCTTTTCAGCCAGGGACTGCAAAAAGGGATAGGATGAATCCTCACTTCCGTCATCCACAAAAATAATCTCATGAGCAATGGAAAGGGAATTTAAAACCTGCTTTAAACGGGAATAAAGCTCCGGGAGGAGGGTTTCCTCATTCAAGATCGGAATGATAATGGAGAGACGTGTTTTTGATCCTTTGGTAGCATCCATGAAAGGGCAGCTTATTTTTGTGGATTATCCTCTATTGCACCATGTTTTCTATGACCCTTAAAAAACAAAACATAAGTGTACTTTCAGAATAGCTTTCTTTCTCGGACGTGTCAATAAAATCCACCTTGAATCTAACATAACTTATTGTTTATAAATAAATTATAGGTAGCTATGGTATTTGGGTGTTCTTTCCAAACCCTACAATACTAAAGAAGTAAGCCCCACTTATGCAGGAGCGTTATTGGGGGGGGCCGAAATGGGAATGGAAAGATAAGGGTGAAACGACTCGCCCAACCAAATCATAGGGGTGAGCTTCCGTGATTTCTACTTCTGCAAACTCCCCGGCTGAGGCAATTCCATCATTAATATAGACCACCCCATCAATTTCCGGGGCTTGCCCCTCAAGGCGGGCCTGCAGTAATAAATCCGTTTCGGGCGAAAGGCCATCCACCATTACCCGGTGACGGGTTCCAATGAGCCTCTTATTTTTTTGATGACTGATTTTGGATTGAAGGCGAAGCAGCTTGCTTTGACGTCTCTTTTTTACCGATTCCGGAAGTTGATTGGGAAGGGAAAAAGAGGGGGTTCCTTCCTCTTTGGAAAAGGAAAATACCCCTAACCGGTCAAATTGGGTCTCTTCCACAAAATCAACCAAACGCTGAAACTGTTCTTCTGTTTCACCGGGAAATCCAACCACGAAGGTACTCCGCAGCACCACATTGGGAATAATGAACCGGATTCGCTCGATCAACTTTCGGATTAATGCGCCATCTCCATACCGGTTCATCTTTTTTAAAATATCGTCATCGATATGCTGTAAAGGAAGGTCTACGTAGTTACAAAACTTTGGCTCCGAAGCCAAAATTTCCAAAATCTCATCGGTCAGAGTGGTGGGGTATGTATAAAACAGGCGGAACCATTCTATTCCCTCCATTTTTCCCAAAACCCTCAATAATTTTGCTAAAGCGCCCCGTTCTCGGAGATCCTCACCATAGCTGGTCATATCCTGAGCGATGAGGTTGATTTCACGAACCCCCGCTCCCGCTAACTGCTGGACCTCCTGAACAATTGAATCCAATGATCGGCTTTTTAAGCGGCCGCGCATAATGGGAATACTGCAAAATGAACATTGCTTGTTGCACCCCTCGGAAACCTTGACATAGGCCCAATGCTTTTGTCCAAACCGGATTCTGGGGGTTAATTCGTCATAGAGATACTGTGGCGGGGAAAGCCATTCTCTTTTCGCTACCCCCTTTTTTTGGATTAAATCCAGGCAGATCTCCCCAATTCTGGGAAGGTCTCCGGTACCCACCACTGCATCTATTTCTGGCATTTCCCGGACCATTTCCTTGCCATATCGCTGGGTTAAACAGCCCGCCGCAATGAGAAGGCGGCAGTGGCCCTCCTCTTTCATTTGTGCCAATTCCAAAAGGGTGTCAATTGACTCCTCCCGTGAAGCTTCAATAAACCCACATGTGTTGACGATGATCACTTCCGCCTCACGTTGATCCGGGGTAAAGGTAAAACCCTCTTTTGCCAAAAACCCCAGCATGACTTCCGCATCGACTTGGTTTTTGGAGCACCCTAAATTGGCCAATCCAACCTTCAACCTATCCTCCTTTGAGGGCAATAACCCTCACATAAAAATTCCAGCCTTACTTCCCCTCTTTGGAAAAGAGGGGCCAGGGGAGATTTTTTATCTCCAAATCCCCCTCTCTCCCCCTTTTTCTAAGGGGGAGAGAGTTGGGAGACCCCACTTTTTTGAGGGGAAAACCGCTATACTTCCCCTCTTTGGAAAAGAGGGGCCAGGGGAGATTTTTTATCTCCAAATCCCCCTTGATCCCCCTTTTTCTAAGGGGGAAAGAATTGGGAGACCCCACTTTTTTGAGGGGAAAACCGCTATACTTCCCCTCTTTGGAAAAGAGGGGCCAGGGGAGATTTTTTATCTCCAAATCCCCCTTGATCCCCCTTTTTCTAAGGGAGATCCAACCGTTGCCCCGTAGCCTGTTACCGAGAATGGTAAGTTCATAAGGAAAAACCATTATATCACAGGAGGAAAGCCCGAAGAAACATGTTTAAACTACCTCGCATTTGTATAAATGGGCAACTCACGCGTTGATTTCACCCTATGACGATGTTAGTATGTTTTTTTTTATAGGGAGATCTTAAATGCGAAATGTCTTAATTATTGGATCTGGGCCAGCGGGACTCACTGCGGCAATTTATGCGGCCCGGGCAAATCTCAATCCCCTTCTCATCGAAGGGACACAAGCGGGGGGGCAACTCACCATTACCACCGATGTGGAAAATTACCCCGGGTTCCCAGACGGCATTATGGGTCCTCAATTAATGGTGGAGATGAGGAAACAGGCAGAGCGATTTGGAACCGAATTGATACGGGGAGATGTCATTTCCGTGAACCTGTCCAAACATCCTTTTACCATCACGGTAGAGGATGAAACCACTTTTCAAACCAAGGCCCTTATTATCGCATCGGGTGCCTCTGCCCAATTGTTAAATCTTGAATCCGAAAAGCGCTTAATGGGCCATGGGGTCTCCGCCTGCGCCACCTGCGATGGGTTTTTTTTCAAAGAGAAGGAGATTGCCGTTGTCGGAGGGGGAGACACCGCAATGGAGGAAGCCACCTTTTTAACAAAATTTGCAAAAAAGGTATCCGTTATCCATCGTCGGGACTCTCTCCGAGCCTCTAAAATCATGCAGGATAAGGCAAAGAAAAATACTAAAATCGAATTTATTTGGGACACCGTCATTGAAGAGATCCTAGGAGAAGAAACGGTTCACGGAGTCCGAATGAAAAACGCAAAAACAGGAAAGATCACCGAAAAGACATTGGAGGGGGTTTTCATTGCCATTGGGCACAAACCCAACACTCAATTGTTTCAAGGCCAATTGTCATTGGATTCCAATGGATACATTATCACCCATGACGGAACGGCCACCAGCATCCCAGGGGTATTTGCCTCAGGGGATGTTCAAGACCATCGTTACCGGCAAGCGGTGACTGCCGCCGGAACGGGCTGCATGGCAGCGATGGATGCTGAAAAATTTTTAGAGGAACATGCGGGCTAAGCCCCCGTGTAAACCAGGAAAAACTAATGTCGGAAGACTGTTCAATCTGTGATCATTTATTTTCTGAATCCCCTTTAAGAATTAAGGAATTTCCGCTCTCCACCCTTTTTCTTCAACAAGATCAATTCTTCCCGGGTTATTGTGTACTCGAAAGCAAGCGTCACATCTGTGAACTGTTTGACCTGGATTTTGAAAACAGGAGCACCCTCATTGAAGAAATAAACCTGGCTGCCCAGCTTCTTTTTAAAACCTTCAAACCCGATAAAATCAATTATGCCTTTCTTGGAAACCAGGTCCCCCACATGCATTGGCATTTGGTCCCCCGATGGAAAAATGACCCTGCCTGGCCGGACTCGATCTGGGCCATGCCGCATGAATCCCTGGTTTTACCTGAAGATGAATACAAAAAACTCATCCGCAAAATTCAAGAAAACTTTTAGGTGGATGATAAAAATATATTCTCAAGCCAAAGGTTTAAAAAGAAAGTGGAGGAACCCCAAAAGGATTAAAAACCTCGAACGATGACCTACCACATCAAGGAAGAGAAAAATTTAAATCCTGTCAAACTTCAATCTTTATTCAAACATGCCCCTTGGGCCAAAGATCGAACCCCCGAGGAAATTGTCCAAATGCTTCAGCATACCCACATGGTCTTTTCTGTTTGGGCCGATGAAAAGCTGGTCGGGTTTGCACGGGTCCTAACGGACTTTACCTTTCGAGCGATGATATACGACGTGGTGATTCACCCGAATCACCAGAGAGCAGGTCTTGGTCGGCTCTTGTTGGAAAAAATCATTCATCACCCCAAGTTGACCCCTATCCAAGTCCTTTCACTGTTCACACGGGATAAAATTGATTTTTACGAAAAGTTAGGATTTCAGGCTGCCTCCAACCATGGACTTTCCGGCATGCTTTACATCCGGCCTGCCCCTTCCCATTACTGCTAAAACTTTTCCAGGTCTTCGTGCAATGGAGTGGGTAAAAAATATCAAAAAGTGTTTAAAGTGCGCACAATGAAAGGATTATAAAGATCCCCGCAGCAAGGCCGCGGGGTATTCAGAGGAAAACCTGAATCCTTAAATCCCCCTACCCCCTTTTACAAAGGGGATACCTAAGCGGTTACCCCGTAGCTTGCTACGAGGAATAGCAAGCTAAAGAAATTAAGGGAAGGGATATGATTTATAAATATGAGATGGGAAGATACTTGGGCTCATAACAACAAATGGTAAGTGAATGTTCTCAGGCTGGAATCGCCCTCGTTGGGGGTGAGGCTCCCCCGTCATTCCCGCGAAGCTTGTCCCCGTATGGTTTAAGCGGGGAGCGGGAATCCAGTGGTTTAGGCTGTATAAAAAACCCGCCGTCTACATCCTGGCAAGCATGAGAATATTGAATCAGAAACAAACAGGGAAAAACAAATTAAAAAATGGAACGGGTCGAGAAGCAGAATCCGGGCTGGAGAAATTTGTGGGAGGGAATAATTTGGATAGGATGTTCCCGAAGGGTTCAAGGTGGGCTCCTGGATTCCCGTTTCCACGGGAATGACGAATTTTACCCACCCAATTCCGTGATGAGCCTCTTTCCTTAAAAGGAAGACCAATTCATAAAGGCCTTTTCAGAGTATAGGCGATCCACATTCAGGGGAAACACCCAGCCCGCCTTCCTGAGCGTTTGGGCAATCGGCTTTAAAGGTAAACCCACCGCGGCAAGATAATCACCGGTAAGAGAACGGATCAGGGAGCGCCCCTCTCCTTGTAAAGAATAAGCCCCCGCTTTATCCAGCGATTCCCCAATCGAAAGATACCGGATGATTTCCTCCTCGGAAAAGGGTTTCATCGTAACGTCAACCTTTTCCAAGTGCTGATCATCTTCTCCCGTTTTGGTATTCAGCATGGCTAGGCCCGTCAAAATATGATGGGTTTTTCCGGATAGGTGTTGCAAAATCTGTTTGGCATGGGAAAGGTCAGAGGGCTTTCCAATTTTTACACTCCCCAGGAGAATCATCGTATCACTGCCAATGATGATGCTGTCCGGAAAAAGATGTGCAATGGATTTTGCTTTTCCAAAGGCAAAAGCCCGAACATCCTCCTCTAAGGGCCGGAAAGCCTGGGGTTGTTCATCCAAAAACGGAGGAAAGACCTCAAAGGGCAAACCCAATAGGGAGATAATATTTCTTCGGCGTTCTGAGGTAGAGGCTAAAATCAGCCGCATTGAAAGGAAAGACTTTGCTTAATACCCCCAGAGGTCTCACTGGGGACAGGAGGGGAACCCTTGATATAATTTTTACCCAAGACATCTGTTATAAAACGTTCCAACACCTCTTCGACTTCCTGGGCATGGTGTGTTTGAAGTAATTGGACTCGTAAATCGGAAGCCTTATAAAACCCTTTGCTGTACCATCCCATGTGTTTTCTCATCCCAACAAAACGCCAAGGCCGCTTTAACTTTTCGTAAAGGTGGACATGTTCTTTTAATATTCGAAACCGTTCATGAAGTTCGATGGAAACCGGTTGAATCAGGTTGGGACAATCCAACCGGATGGCCTGTTTGACCTCTTTCTTATTCCTAAAAATCCATGGATTGCCCAGAGCGCTCCGTCCGATTAAAACCCCATCCACTCCCGTTTCCTTTACACGCTTATAAACGTCCTCCATGGATCCCAGGTCACCGTTTCCTAAAATAAGGGTACCCGTTCCCCGGGCCAGTTTAACCGCAGAAGAAATCGCCCCCCAATCCGCCATACCCCGATACATTTGCTTTAACGTTCGGCCATGAATGGAAATGGCGACGGGTTTCTCCTCTAATAAATGGCTAATCCATTGGTTGACCACCACCTCATCATAGCCGATTCTGGTTTTTACCGAAACGGGAATACTCCTCCGGGATAAAGGATGTTCGAACCCCTGACGCTGGACATTCATATCGGCCACCCGTTGGATTAAAAAAGACGGAAGGTTGAGAGACGCCACGGACTGACCTGAAACCCAATCCGCAATACCCTGTTGTGTGGCTTGAAGGATCCCTCTGGCCCTGGATGGATCTCGAATCAACCCCGCCCCGCACCCCTTTGAGGCAACATTTTTTGCGGGACATCCCATATTAATATCTAAACCATCAAACCCCAACTCACAAACGATGTGCGCCACTTTATAGAACGTCTCGGGGGAATATCCATAGACCTGGGCAACTATAGGACGTTCCATTTCATCATAGATAAAATCTTCAAGGAGGCCCTTGGGAGACCGGCAGATTCCCTCCACATTGGTAAATTCCGTCATGAGGAGATCAGGGTGTCCCACCTTCGCGGTAATGAATCGAAAAGCAGCATCGGTGACCCCATCCATGGGGGAAAGCGCGATAATCGGTGTATCTAAGGTTTTCCAAAAACTCATGGTTTTCTCGGTTTGAAAGCGGTTGTAGCAGCCACCTATGATACCTCATCCGGTGGTTTCGTCAATAGAACGCTGGCGGTGTTACTTCGGAAATTCACCACCACCAAATCCAAAAAACCGTCCCTGTTGAAATCGCCCTCTGCCACAGAGATGGGACCACTTTGAGTTCTAAAATTCCAGGGAGGATATCGGAAGGTTCCGTCTCCATTTCCAATCACAATTGAAAGATTACTGCTTTGATTATTGGTCACGGCTATATCCATTCGGTGATCCCGGTTAAAATCCCCGGGTAGGAGAAAAGACGGTCCGTTTTCGGCACTAAAGGAATAGGGTTTGCCAAATGTTCCATTGCCAACCCCCAGAAAAATCACCAGATTATTCTTAGGCCCATCCGCCGCTACCAGGTCTTGGGTCCCATCCCCATCAAAATCTCCATGGGTGAGAAAAATAGGTCGAATGCCCTTTCCATACCGACCGGACTCTTTAAAGCGGGCGGTCCCATCCCCCAGGAAAACCGAAACATTTCCTCCCATGGGACCACTATTGGCAACCGCCAAATCGGGCATCCCATCCCCATTAAAATCAGCTGCCACTAGAGAAGCGGGCGTGTCCCCTGGATCAAACGTAGGCCCAGTTTGGAAACCACCGTCTCCCCGCCCTAAAAAAATGGTCACGTGATCAAAGCGGAAACAAACCGCCAAATCTATTATTCCATCCTGGTTAAAGTCAGCACTGGTAATACTTAAAGGAGAACGGGCCGTGGCTGGGAAAGTCGTTGGGTCTTGAAAATGCCCTTCTCCTTTTCCTAACAGAACGGAAATACTGTCTCCCAAGTTATTATTGACGGCTATATCCAAATGCCCATCATTGTTGAAGTCAGCCAGAGTTATCGTCCTGGGTTGAAGGCCTACCAGATAACGGGTCTGCGCGTTAAAGCCTCCATCCCCTTTCCCGATTAAGATGGACACATCATTGCTGTTGATATTTGCAATGGAAAGATCCGGAATTTGGTCCTCGTTAAAATCTCCCACAGCCACAAAAGTAGGATTCGAACCAACCGGAAAGCTCGCAAAGGAAGAAAAAAGCTCAGGAATTTTTTCTTTTTCCTGACCACCCCGGGTGCAACCCCAAGAGAAACCCAGTATTACTCCCAACGAGCACAGAATTAGAAAAACCAACCACCTTGGATTATCCTTTTTAAACACATCACCCTCGCTTTTCGCCAAACCTTCATTATAGCGGAGTACTATAACCAAGTCTCTTGAAAGGTGTCAACATCCTTAAAACAGGGGTTCCTTGACAAATGGCTCTGCCTTGCTAGATTTTAAGGAGCATGGAGCCCTTAATGGTTCATCAACCCTGAAGCCTTAGGACACAAATCTTGAATATAAAATGACTTTCGGCTCATCCCCAAACGGAACAGATGCGGCGGTCCCCTACCTTGTATTTGCTTTAGTAAAGGCCAATCTTTTTTTCCGGAGCCTCGTATCCATTTGATCACCCAGACCTGTTAATCGTTATACCAGGCAGACCAAGCCCATGGAACAGCCTTCATACAAGAAAAAAGGCCTTCAAAAAAAGTTTGTCATGGCCTTATTAATTGCAGGCTTTCTTCCCGGAATTGTGGCCCTCTTTGCCACCTACCTTTCCAGTAAAAAAGTCTTAACCCACTCCATCGGAACAAATTTTCAAGAAATCGCCTTCGCAGTGGCAAAAGAAGTAGAAATCATCATCCTTCATGACTTCGAAGATGCAGAAGCTTTAGCCCTTTCTCCTGAAATTCGAAGAGCAGTCCAAATGGCCAAGGAGTCTCATTCCGCCCGCACAACACCGGAAGCTTTAAAACATGGGGTGGAAAAACCCCAGGCTCTGGGGGAAAATTCAAAAACCACTACGGGGCCTCTGGATTTTTCAACCCATTCCATTTCTCAGTACTTTCGTGATTGGGAAGACCAACGCCGCCCAAGAGTTGAATACAGCGATGTGGTCATCACCGATCAATGGGGGTTTTTGATTGCTTCCAGTTATGACATAAATTCCCCTTCCTTGGCAGATCGTCAGTGGTTTAAAAGCAGCTTCCAAAATGGAAAAGGGGGATATTATCTGAGTAATATTTATTTTAATGAAGAAAAAAAAGATTACTACTATGACGTTGCTGTTCCGATTCGTGAACCAAAATTTCAAGAGGTTTTGGGGGTTTTAAAGTTAGGAATCCGGAGAGATAAACTGCTAAAGGCCATCATCGAAGTCAAAATCGGAAAAACCGGCCATGCCATGCTGGTCAGCTCCCTGGGCAATCCCATGATCTGCCCGATTCTTCCCCCTGGGGACCATATCATCAATAAACCCCTGATGGCGCAAATTTCACAACCCCACGCGGCATGGGCTGTTGCCAAAGATGATGCCCATGGCGGTAAACAGTCCATTGTGGGTTTTGCGCCCATCCAATTCGCCCGTCCTCTCACATCCAGTAGTTTGAATCAGACCCAATGGTACACCTTCATCCGTCAGCACCCCGACGAAACCTATTCCCCCGTTTACAATCTTCTTTTTAAAGTCGGAGTTCAAGGCTTTGGCCTGGTATTTGTGATTTCCTTTCTAGGTTTTCTGGCCGGTCAACGGATTGTTAAACCGATTCTGCTTCTGAAAAAACGGGCCCAGTCCATTGGACAAGCCAGCTATGAACTGGCCACTCAGGAAAACCCCACCCATAGCAATCTTAAACTCAAAGAACGGATTAATATTCAAACCGGGGATGAAATTGAAGAGCTTTCCCAAGCCTTCAACCAAATGTCCTTGGCTTTGGAAGAAAACTTACAAACCATCAAAAAACAGCAAAAGGAGCTGGCGCAGAAAGAAAAACTGGCGTCTGTCGGACAGCTTTTGGCGGGGCTGACCCATGACCTGAAAAACCCCCTTGGGGTCATCCGCAGCTCGGCCCAAATTTTGATGGGAAATGAAGAATCCGAACAAGTGAAAAAGGAAATGGGACGTTACATTATTGAGGAGGTGGACCGCCTGACTTTTCGTATCAATGATTTTTTACGCTTTGCCCGACACCGATTACCCGAGCAAAGAGAAATCCAAATTCAAAAGGTGGTGGAAGAAACCCTTAAACAATGGGGGTCGCAAGGGGGCATATTAAATAAAATCACGGTTCATAAAAAAATTGATCCCTCCCTTCCCTCGGTGTTCGTCGATCCTGAACAGCTTAATGAGATTTTGTTCAATCTATTAAATAATGCCCGTGAGGCCATGCCCCAGGGAGGGACAATTACCCTTCGAGCCGAAAGAAACGGAAATGATAAGGTGGTAACCTCCATTCAGGACACAGGTGAGGGAATTTCCCCGGAAGACCTGGATAAAATTTTTGATCCATTTTTTACCCAAAAACAATACGGAATAGGTTTGGGACTAACCAATGTCAAGCGGCTGACGGAAGACAACGGGGGCCAGGTCCTGGTCCACAGCAAAACGGGCCAGGGTTCCACATTCTCACTTCACTTTCCAGTGGTTCAAAGCTCATCACAGGATCAGGAATGACGTCGCAAACACTTTTAGTCATCGAGGACGATGCTAAAATGAGAAGGGTTTTGGAGATTATTTTATCCCAGGATGGCTACCGGATTTATGCCGCGGCTGGAGGAGAAGAAGGACTTCAAATTCTGGAAGAAAAAAATTGTGACCTGGTTCTTACCGATCTTCAAATGCAGAAAATCGATGGGATACAGGTACTGGAACAGGTTAAAAAAAGACACCCTCATATTCCGGTTCTGATTATCACCGCCTACGGGACCGTCAAAACCGCGGTGGAAGCTATGCACAGGGGAGCATGGGATTATATCACTAAACCCATTGATAATGAGGAACTGAAGCTGGTCATTCGAAGGGCATTGGATTTACAAAAAATCACTCTGGAAAACAAAACCCTTTCCCAAGGGCTCAAACAAAAATTTGGCTTTGACCGGATCATTGGAGACTCCGAACCGATTATCCAGGTTAAAAAACTGGCCCAGGAAGTTGCCCAAACCGATTCCACCGTTCTCATCACAGGGGAAAGCGGAACGGGCAAAGAGCTCTTTGCCCGGGCCATCCATTACGCAAGCAAAAGGTCCCGGGCCCCGTTGGTCACCATTAATTGTGCCGCCATTCCGGAGACACTTCTGGAAAGCGAGCTTTTCGGCTATCAAAAGGGGGCTTTTACAGATGCAAAAACCTCCAAACCGGGCAAATTCCTCATGGCAAATCGGGGAACCATTTTTTTAGATGAAATCTCGGAAATGAGCCTGGGGACCCAAGTAAAACTTTTGAGGGTCTTACAAGAAAAAGAAATCGAACCTCTGGGGAGCACACAAACCACCTCCCTTGATATCAGGGTTGTTGCGGCAACCAACAAAGATCTGCTTCAGATGATTCAACAAGGCACTTTCCGGGAAGACCTTTTTTACCGCCTCAATGTTTTTCCTATCTCCCTGGCATCTCTCCGAGATAGAAAAGGAGACATCCGTTTACTGACGGCCTATTTCGTTGAGGGTTTTAATCGAGCCATGGGAAAACGCTTTAAAGGATTCTCTGAAGGCTCTTTAAAAAAATTAGAAGGCTATTCCTGGCGGGGTAATGTCCGAGAGCTTCAGAACATTGTGGAACGGGTCCTGATTACCTGCAAAAAAGAAACAGTGGAACCAGAGGATTTCCCCATTCGGCTGGAAGAAAATTTACCTCTTCAAAAGGAGGTCCCACCCCTCCTTTCCTTGGGCCTTTCCTTGGATGATATTGAAAAAAGGGTTATTCAAGAGGCTCTTTCGAAAACCCTGGGAAACATATCGGATGCCTCAAAATTGTTGGGTATCACACGAAGCACCCTTCGTTACCGAATTCAAAAGTTCCAAATTCAAGAGTAACGGTTGTTTTCAACCATCCTTGGCTGTTTTCAGCCATACCATAACCCTTTAATTTTTAAGCTATTTCACTCAAATTAGCCCAAAAAGGCGGTTTAAAACCACCAATCACCTTCTCCTTAGATTTTTTTCAAAATAGCTTTAACCTATTGAAAAACTTAAGATTTTTATTGACTTTATTTGACTGGCACATCTCTTGCTCTTATAACTGTATAAACGATGAGACGTCCCCAGATTTTGGGGGCCAAATTTGAAGAAATAAAGAAAGAAGGATTAAACCAAAAGAGAGGAGACACCATGTTTAGTTTACCTGGGGATATTTTATACGCCGTTGCCGCGGGGCTTGGTATGCTTGCCTGGGCTTTTATTTTTGGGTATTCTCTGTTTTCGACAAACCCACCGGCCCAAGAAATGGAACAGGAAGTGCCCGAAGAGGCAATGCCAATTCCTTTAAAAAAGGCGGCCTAAAAAATTTCAACTCTTTTTTTGCCCTTGGTTTTTTCCCAGGGCAAACCAGTGGTGTGGAATCAATCGACAATGACACCACCTTCAGCTTTGGGGTAAATTGGAATTAACCAGCACCCTGCCCTCCCTGGTTAATCCCCTAATTTACCCCAAGGACTGATTGGCCTTTTCAGAGGAAAACCTAACTATTACCTTTTGGGAACCCTCCAACCCGCCTGAAGCGTTCGTGTTCAAAAAAAACAAACAGACCTGGGATTTTTCAAATACGACCCTCCACTTGGGTTTTATCCCTTTGACCTTTTTAACCTCAATTCTTGACAGCGCCCATTAGAGCAGTTACCCTTTGGGTATTTTGACAATCTACCCCCCCAAAGATTCCAAGGAAAAACTTCAACAGAATGAATAAGAAAACCTCTTCCACCGAAAAATTTCTTGGGGTTGGGTGGACCAAACAGCTGGTTCCCGTTCTCATTCCGCTTCTCCTTCTCATTTTCACTGGCCTGCGTGGAATTGATTTTGGATTTCATTGGGACGAGCGGACCCATGCCCTTGGGGTTAAAAATACCATCTCCAGTGGAATACCCCTCCCAGGAATTTATTTATATCCGGGGGTTTCCTACTGGTTAAGTCTGACCAGTGCGGTTCCGGACATTCTTAACCACTGGGTATCCGATGAAAAAACCTTGGAACCTCTACTCTCCGCCATCGAAGGAAAAGCCTATCGGTTACGGTCCAGGGTTCTTTTTCTTCTGATCAGTTCCCTCGCGGTCGTTTTTGTATATCTAACGGTTTTGGTATGGCGGGGGTCAATTTTAGAAGCCTTCCTCGCAGCCTCAATTCTAGGCTTTTCTTGGGAGGTGGCATACCATATCCGATGGATTGCCCCCGATGGTATCATGATGCAATTTGGGGCAATGACTCTTTTGGGGGTAATAGGAGGTTTTTTTCAACCTGAAAGGAAAAACTGGCTTTGGTTTTCGGCCATTGGAGCGGGACTTGCGTTTGGTTCAAAATGGACCGCAGGACTTTTGTTGGTTCCCGTTCTCATCGTCGCTTATTTAAACCCTCATAATAAATTGAAAGGTTTCCGGCAATGGGTTCTTTTATTTAAACTTTGTCTCGTTTTCTTTCTGGTCTATCTCATTACCACCCCCGCAACCCTTCTGGACTCCTCTCAGGTTTTTAAGTACATCAAAATGCAGCAACAGGTCTACAGCAGCGGACTCCAGGGATACGCGGTTTCTCCCGGATCCGAACACTTTTTAAAAAACCTGGAATATTTCGCCCTCTCCTTCGGTTCCCATTTTTCTCCAATCGCAGTGGCGTTTTTTATTTTATCAATCCTCGGTCTTTACGCATTGGTGAAAGAATCTCCTCCCCTTGCTTTAATATTTTTAAGTTTCCCCCTTCTTTACCTCCTTTATTTCAGTTTTCACGGCATGATGGTGGTCAGGAATCTCCTGGTCCTGGGTCCTTTTTTGGCGATCCTGTCAGCCCGGGGAACCTGTTTTATTTATGAGCGGTTCAAATTTAAAATCATCAAACCCCTAGTGATCACCTTTATTTTATTTTTATTGACGATCAATGGAATTTGGCTCATCTATGCAGGGGAAAGTATACGAAAAAATGAGCCGTTGACACTCATTCAAAACCTAGATGCGTATATCTCAAAACGCCCTGACACCCATTTTTCGGTTTCACCACAAGTGAGTCAAGCCTTAGCCGTATTGAAAAAAAAGACCCCGAAGAATATTAACAACCATCCATCTGAAAAAGCTGATGTCGCCATTTTTCTTGCATCGGAAATGTTTCGACACCTGGGAGAACCCAATATTCCGGCCAATCGACGTCATTTAACCACCACATGGTTTGGACCTTACGAGGTCAATTTTAACTACTACCCCACCTGGAAGGGGAGCAATCGGATTCTGTTCATGCCAATGGGACAGGCTCGAGATTTGGGCTTTCCTTTTTTAGAGGGAAAAAATTAAAAAAAAAGAAGTTTTTTGCCGCTTATTTAATGACAATGGGTTTGCAATTCGCGAAGGGCACATCAATTTGTGTATAATAAAAAAGAAACGGTGTTCAAAATGGTCAACCCAATTCAACAAGGACCGGAAACCCCCTTTAAAATAGGTTCCGAAAACCACCTCGAACTGTCTGTTGTAATGCCCTGTTTAAACGAGGCGGAAACCGTAGGCACCTGTGTCAAAAAAGCCCGGGAGTTTTTAGAGAAAAACCAGATCAAGGGGGAAATCATTGTTGCGGATAACGGCAGTACGGATGGGTCCCAAACCATCGCCCAAGAAGAAGGTGCCAAGTTGATTCATGTTCAAGCCCGGGGTTATGGAGCCGCTTTAAAGGAAGGCATCAATGCGGCACAAGGAAAGTATGTCATCATGGGAGATGCGGACGACAGTTATGACTTTTCCGCGCTGTTTCCCTTCGTTCAAAAACTTCGAGAAGGATACGAACTGGTCATGGGGAACCGATTCAAGGGGGGCATTCAACCCGGGGCCATGCCATTTCTCCACAAATATTTGGGGAACCCGGTGCTCTCCAGTTTAGGACGGCTGTTTTTTAAAAGTCCAGCCGGGGATTTTTATTGTGGTCTTCGGGGATTTAAAAAAGAAGCGGTTCAAAAACTGGATTTGCAAGTGAAGGGGATGGAATATGCACATGAAATGGTGGTCAAATCCACCCTTCATCACCTAAAAATTACCGAAATTCCCATCATTTTATCTAGAGATGGCCGGAGCCGGCCCTCTCATCTTCGAACCTGGAGGGACGGGTGGCGGACCCTCCGTTTTTTATTGATATACAGTCCCCGTTGGCTTTTTTTCTACCCTGGAATTTTTATGATCTTATTGGGAACTTCGGTCATGCTTTGGCTTTGGCCCGAACCCAGAACCATTGGAGGAGTGACCTTCGACATTCATACGATGCTGTTTGCTTCAGCTTTTATTATTTTGGGTTTACAAGCCGTGGCCTTTGCTCTTTTCTCAAAGGTTTTTGCATGGGGAACACGCCTTATCCCAGAAGACGACCGAATAACCTCCCTTTTGAATAGGATTACCCTGGAACGGGGCATTGTCCTTGGTGGAATTCTCACGCTCACTGGAATTGCGGGGTCTATCTACGCAGTCATTGTATGGGGCAAAACCTCTTTTGGTCCATTGGTTCCCTTTTCAATGATGCGGATTACCATCCCTGCTTTAACCGCTTTGGTGGCAGGGATTCAAATCATCCTTTTTAGCTTCTTTTTAAGCGTGCTCGGATTAATCCGAAAATGAAGGTGATTGAAAAATTACATGATGGTCTTGTTCACAGCAGGAGGGTCAAGGTGCTCGCCTCGAGGATCTCTGAGTTACTCCCAAAGAATGCCCGTGTTCTTGATGTGGGTTGTGGGGATGGACTCATTGGTGCGCTGTTTATGAAACAACGACCAGATGTTTCAATTTCGGGAATTGAGGTTCTCCCTCGAAAGGAAACCTTTATCCCCGTCAAGCCATTCAACGGAATCCAAATTCCCCATGATGATAAAACCTTTGATGCCGTTGTATTGATTGATGTTCTCCACCACACGGACCATCCCGAACAACTGCTGGCAGAAACCAAGAGGGTATCAAAAGGAATTATTGTGCTGAAGGATCATACTAAAAAGGGAATACTCGCTGCGTCAACTCTGCGGTTTATGGACTGGATGGGAAATGCTCACCATGGTGTTTCTTTACCCTATAATTATTGGACAGAATCTCAATGGCAAAAGGTTTTTTCAAAATTAAACCTGCAAGTGGTTTCTTGGGATTCAAAAATTGCCCTATATCCCTTTCCAGCCAATCTTTTTTTCGATCGATGCCTCCACTTTATCGCTATATTAAAAAATGGCTGAAGCACAAAAACCACCATCTTACCCCTTAAAAGAAACCCCTCTCCACCCATTTCCTTTGTGGATATGGATTTCGTTCATTGCTATTTCCCTAATCAAGCTACCACTTGTCAGCGGTTTGACTTTATCCGCAAACGGTTATGCGCGGATCGATGACCTGTTGTTTATATATCTGGCAAATTCCTTGTCTGAAGGGGACTGGTTAGGCCCCTACACCACCTACACATTGGCAAAAGGCCCCTTCTACCCAGCCTGGATTGCTGCAACACACCTCCTGGGTATTCCCCTTCTCTTAGGCCAGCATCTCCTCTATATTGGGGCATGTGCCCTTTTCATCCTGGCAATAAGGCCTGTGGTTCCAAACCCCAAGGCTTTATGTCTCATTTTTTTCCTTTTAATATTTAACCCAATCAGTTACACAGATGAAGTCATGACTCGAGTGATTCGAGAAGGGATTTATCCTGCCCTCACGTTAATGGTGTTTGCTTTCTGCATTGGGGTCCTGTTAAGGCACGATCGTTCCTTGAAAATTCTCTCCATTTGGTTCATGGGACTTGGTGTAAGCTTATCGGTCTTCTGGCTCACTCGGGAGGAGGGGGTATGGATCATTCCATCTCTTCTGTTTATACTCGGTTTTGCTTTCTTTAAAATTTGGAAAGAAGAATCCCCTGACCGAATTCAACGGCTTGCCCTCTTTATTTTACCTTTTGGAATTTGGATGATCACTATTGCCACGATCAGTGGAGTTAATCAATTATATTATGGAATCTCAAAAATTTCAGAATTTAAATCAAAAGAATTTTTAGCCGCTTATGGCTCCCTTTCACGCGTGAAACACTCCAATTGGCATCCCCGAATACCAGTTCCCAGGGAAGTACGGGTTCAACTCTACATGATAAGCCCAGCGTTTGCTCAACTTAAGCCTTTATTGGAAGGGGGGTTCGGAAAAGGATGGGCAGCCATTAGTTGCCAATCAATTTCTGTGTGCAACGACATTGGTGGGGGTTGGTTTATGTGGGCATTTCGCGATGCTGCCACAATTGCTGGAAATCATGCATCGGGGAAAGCAGCGGCCGATTACTATAAACGTCTCGCAAGGGAAATTAATTCGGCCTGTGCAAAAGGCCAACTAATTTGCGAAAAAGAACGGGCAACCATGATGCCAGTCTGGCATAGTGCCTACAACTGGGCAGTGATTAAAACATTTTTTCATGGACTTACCTTTTTGGTCTCGTTTGAAAATGCCAAACCCTATTCGAAACCAAGTATTGGAACAGAAAAAACATTAAAAATCATTCACCTCTACACAAAAGAAAAGCTTTCCCCTAAAACCGACCCTTCATCTAAAACCAAAACGGATGATTTAGGGTTATTTTTCCTAACCCTAATCGGCCTTGTCTATCAATGGGGTACCCCTATTTTATTTATTTTAGCACTTGTTACTTTTACCACTACCACCTTTCATATCTTACAAGGAGGTGGGGTGCTAATCCCGTGGATCATTAAAACAGCTTTTCTGATTGCGGTTGCAACAAGGCTTGGCATTCTCTCTGTCATCGAAGTAACCTCATTCCCCGCCCTCAACACACTTTACCTTGCCCCGGCATACCCATTGGTCCTCATCTTCACCGCATTGGTTCTTTCAAATATAAATTTTAAATCCTTTCTTTCATCCTCAAAAAGCGAGTAATAGGAGAGATCGAAGTGGTAATCAGGTCTTGCAATTAGGAATTAAGGGTCTTCGTGTAATCGAGTGGGTAAAAATTGTTAAAAAGTGTTTAAGGTCCATACAGGGCAAGGGTCAAGTCAAAGTCATTCTGTGGTTGAAGCCTTTGAAGTATTAGAGGTTCCTGCAAAATCCAGTTCGTCATTC
>DASWJH010000096.1 GCA_036397255.1 Nitrospiria bacterium | reverse complement strand
GAGTGCGCGGATTCCATCGGGGCCAGGAAACTAATCAGATTTCCACTCACAGGCCGGATATATGTAAGCAATCTGTTCCTTGTTTGCCTCAATTGAAAAACATCCTTGCGAAACGGGATGGGTCCATATATGTTCTTGGGTCATTTCCTATCAATTGACAAATAAAGGCAAAAACGATAACCTCCAAAAAAAAAAGAATCCGCTCTGAACCCACTCCCCCAGACCAATTGGAATATATGAGAATGTCACTATTGAATAGGAATGTCCATCTCAGTCAAAAAAATCGCTAATGATTAAAGGAATTACAAAGAAAAAGGATTAAAGATAATGGAGCCCATCGTTCTTCTGGTCATATTAGGGGTTTTCCTTTTCATCATCTATTTGGGGTTTTTTAAAGGGAAATCCCAAGAAAACCAATCTCTTGGTTTACTTCAACAGCAAATGGATACCCTCCGGCATCAAATGAGTGATTCCATTTCCAACCAAACCAACCAAGTCAACCAACAGCTCTCTCAGGTTACGCAACAGGTAAATCAGCAGTTGAATTCCATTTCCCAGCACCTCCAAAACACATCGGGCAATATTGGTTCTCGCTTAGACCATGCTGCCAAGGTGGTGGGGGAAGTAAGGCAAAATCTCGGGGAGCTCACCAAAGCAACCGAAAAAGTGTTTGAAATTGGAAAGAATATTTCCACTCTCCAAGAAATACTCCGTGCGCCCAAACTCCGGGGGGTGTTGGGAGAACTATTTTTGGGAGACCTGTTAAACCAGGTCCTTCCCCAGGACCATTATTCCCTTCAACACCGGTTTAAAAATGGAGAAATTGTGGATGCAGTGGTCAAACTAGGCCCAGGGCTGGTTCCCATTGATGCCAAATTTCCCCTTGAAAATTTTAGGAGAATTTTAGAATCCCACACGGAAGAAGAGCGAAGGGTCAATCGGCGAAAATTCAATTCCGATGTCAAAAAACACATTGATTCCATTGCAACCAAATATATTCTTCCAGATGAGGGAACTTTTCCTTTTGCCCTGATGTATCTCCCGGCAGAAAATGTTTATTATGAAATTATCGTAAAGGAAGAAACCCAAGAAGGCGATAAAAGTATTTCAAATTACGCCCTCAACCGAAAGGTCATTCCAGTCTCTCCTCACAGTTTTTATGCGTATTTACAAGCGATTGTTTTTGGCCTAAAAGGTCTTAAAATTGAGCGAAGTGCCATGGTCATCATTAACCATCTGGAACAATTAAAAGGGGATTTTGAACGGTTCCGAAAAGAATTTGTTACCCTGGGAACCCATTTGACCTATGCAAAGGGAAAATATGATGATGCGGATAAAAAACTCAATCGGGTGGAAGCAAGGTTTTCATCAGCAGAAGAGCTTACCTATAACCCACCCCCTTCCGATGAACAAAATAAAAAGGTCTCTCCCCAAGGGTTTTTGGACTCGCCAAGGGAAGAAAATCCTCATTCCATCAGTGCGGGGTGAGAGGGAATAAAAAACCTTTTGGGAAAGGCTTGTGCTTTTTCGAAGAGGGAAAAGTTAACCTTTTTATTCTGCCTTATCCGCCACGCAAATGCGATCTCGACCCATCCCTTTGGCTTTATACATGGCTTGGTCGGAAAGACGAATGAGGCTGGTTTTATCTTTAGCATGTTGCGGGAAACCCGCGATTCCAAAACTGGCGGTTAATTGAACCCGAAGTCCTTCTTTTTCAAGAAAAACATACTTGTGAAAAGTTTCATGGATACGCTGGGTAATCCGGAAGGTGGTTTCCACATCCGTTTCGGGTAGAATTACCACAAATTCATCCCCTCCGTAACGGGCAACCGTATCCACGTTTCGCAAACTATTGAGTAAAATCTCCCCAACCTCAATTAAAACCTGACTTCCCATTAAATGGCCATGATTGTCATTGACGGTTTTAAAATAATCCAGATCTAAAAAAATCATTGAAACCATGAGCCCATAACGCTGGCATCGTCGGACCTCATTGTCCAATGTTTGATCCAAATACCGAAAATTAAAAAGCTTGGTTAGGTCATCCGTAATCGCTAGATCCGCCATTTTTTGATATAACCAGGAGCGTTCAATGGCAATCGACGCCTGATCCACTAGTTTTAAAAGAAGATCCAAATCCCTCCGTTGGAAGGGTTGCCCATCCAGCCGGTTAATCATTTCCAAAACCCCAATGGTTTTCCTTTTGTTGATGATGGGAACACAAAGAATGGATTTTGGATTTTGACTGATGGCAACATCCGGACCATCAAAAAAGCGTTTCTCTTTTCGGACATCAGACAAGATAAACGGTTTTCCTTTCTTGGCCACCCACCCCGCTACCCCTTCTCCCAGTTTCAATCGTAACTCTTTAACTTTCCTCCTTTTTTTTCCCTTTGCCAATTCCAAATAAAGCTCTTGGGAAGATACATCCATTAAAAGAAGTGCCCAGGCCTCGCATCGAATTAGCTTTTGGGCTTTTTCCATTATGATATTTAAGACTTTTTTATATTCCAGAGTAGAGGTTAAAGCCTTACCGATATCAATGAAAAACGAAAGCTGTCGGGTCCTTTGGGAAAGTTCCTCTTTTAATTTTTCATTGGCCAAGCGAAGACTTGGGCCATTCTGTTCCCGCTTCATATTTCAAAAGATCTCCATATTCTTTGGGACGTCGGTCCCGGAAAAAAGTCCAAATCGCCCTGGATCTCTGAACCTCTCCTAAATCAACCTTTGCAAATACGATTGCGTCTTTTAAACCCGCAGGCTCAGCAATCATCTCACCGTTCGGGTTTACACAAAAACTTTTCCCGTAGAAATGCTGCTCTTTTTCACGTCCCACCCGGTTAATTCTAAAGATATACACATTATTGGAAATGGCATTTCCACAAATAACCTTTTCCCACCGCTGCTGAGAAGCAAAAGCAGCAGAAGTAGGAACAAATAAGAGGTCTGCTCCTTTGAGCGCAAGGATTCTTGTACCCTCTGGGAAAAAAATATCCCAGCTGAGCAAGACCCCGATGGAACCAAAAGGAGTTTTAAAAACAGGAAAACCCAGGTCACCAGAATGAAAATAAAATCGTTCTTGCCAAAAGGGAAGGTTGGGAATGTGGATTTTTCGGTACTTTCCAATTATTTCACCATCCGGCCCAATTACGACGGCGGAATTATAGTACTGAGTCCCTTCTTTTTCAAAGATGGGACAAATTAATACAATCCCTTTTTCAAGTGCTAAACGTTTAAACAGTTGAATCGTGGGTCCCTCTAACTCCTCCGCCAGATGGAAATGGTCTTTATTTTCTTCATGGGGAAACCATGGAAGACAAAACATTTCCTGAAAAGCCACGATATCCGCACCGCTTTCAACGGCCATTTGTACCATTTCACACGCTTTTTTCCGATTGGCTTCAATATCAGGACCACAGGTCATTTGAATTCCTGCACATTTCATGAATTCACCTCAATGAACCACTTTATCGGCCGCAGCATTTTTTGTATTTTTTACCACTTCCACATGCACAAGGGTCATTTCGCCCAACTTTACGTTGATCTCGGTGAACGGTCTGGGGTTTAGCCATTTCCCCTCGATTAAATTGCAGAGCTGGGGCTCTCGGTATCATTGAACCAACGGTTTTGGTTTCTTTCACCATTTGCACACGGAAGATCTGTTCACACACATCAGATTTTATTTTTTGAACCATTTGGGAGAAAAGATCAAATCCCTCCCGTTTATATTCCACCAAGGGATCTTTTTGCCCATACCCCCTTAACCCGATTCCCTCCTTTAGGTAATCCATGGCCAGAAGATGATCTTTCCATAGGGTATCCACCACACGGAGCATGACCATTTTTTCAAGGTATCGCATTAAAGAGGATCCAAACTCCTTTTCTCTTCGTTCATACTCCTCTTTAATCTTTTGTACAATGACACCCTTCAACCCGGAATCGGTTTCATCCTGAAGTTGGCCTTCAGAAAAGGGAACAGAAAATTGAAGGGCAATGGCTTCTGCCAACCCTTTTCGATCCCATTCCTCAGGGTAAACATTGGGATCACAAAAGGAGGCGAGGTTTTCCTCCACAACCTCTTCGACCATCTCAAAAATTTCATCCTTCAGGTTCTCTCCCTTTAAGATTTGTCGTCTCTGGTCATAGATCACCTCCCGTTGCTTGTTCATTACATCATCGTATTCAATGAGTTGTTTCCGAATATCAAAATTGTGAGCCTCAACTTTTTTTTGGGCATTTTCAATGGCCCGGGTAACCATTCGATGTTCTATGGGAACACCCTCTTCCATTCCCAATCGATCCATGATGCTTGCAATTCTTTCGGACCCGAATATTCTGAGCAAATCATCTTCCAAAGACAAATAAAATCGGGAAGATCCTGGATCTCCCTGACGTCCAGAACGGCCTCGAAGCTGATTGTCAATTCTCCGGCTTTCATGGCGTTCGGTTGCGATAATATGAAGGCCCCCAGATGCGATCACTTCTTTCTTCTCCAGCTCGCATGCTTCTTGAATCTTCTTTAAAACCTTTTCCCTTTCTCCCTCTGACACCTCTTTTTTCCCATCCATTTCCTTTTTTAGAAGAACCTCAGGATTTCCCCCTAACAGGATATCCGTCCCACGCCCCGCCATATTGGTGGCAATGGTCACCCCCTCAAAGCGACCTGCTTGGGAAATAATTTCGGCCTCTTTTTCATGAAATTTAGCATTCAACACAGAATGTTTAATTCCTTGCTTCTTTATCAGTCCGCTGAGTTTTTCGGATTTCTCGATGGAAATCGTTCCCACCAAAACAGGTTGGCCCTTTTTGTTTAATTCGACAATTTCATCCACAATGGCATTAAATTTTTCTTTTTCCGTTTTGTAGATAACATCCGAGAAATCTTTTCGGATCATTTGTTTATTCGGGGGAATAACCATCACATCCAGATTATAAATTTTGTTAAACTCAGCGGCTTCGGTATCCGCCGTGCCGGTCATTCCGCTCAATTTATTGTAAAGCCGGAAGTAATTTTGAAAAGTAATGGAGGCCAGAGTTTGGTTTTCATTGGCGATCTTCACCCCCTCCTTGGCTTCAACGGCCTGGTGCAAGCCATCACTCCAGCGCCGCCCGGGCATTAACCTCCCTGTAAATTCATCGACGATAATCACCTCACCCTCTTTTATAACATAATCCACATCTCTTTTAAAAAGAGTATAGGCTTTGAGGGCTTGCAATACATGGTGGACCAGGGAAATATTTGAAATATCATAAAGGTTTTCAACCCCCAAAAGTTTTTCAACTTTTGCGTTTCCCTCCTCCGTTAACGCCGCGGTTTTGGATTTTTCATCAATGGAATAATCCTTTTCAAACGCAAGACGGGGAATGATTTGGTTGATTTGGTAATATTTTTCGGTAGACTCTTCCGTGGGTCCGGAAATAATTAAGGGGGTTCTGGCCTCATCAATCAAAATACTATCCACCTCATCCACGATGGCAAAATTCAAATCCCTTTGGACATAGGATTGATAATCAAATTTCATATTGTCCCGGAGGTAGTCGAACCCGAATTCATTATTGGTTCCATAGGTGACGTCACAGCCGTAGGCCTCCTGCCGCTGCTGATCCCCCAAATCATGTTGAACAATTCCAACACTTAAACCCAGGAAACGGTAAATCAACCCCATCCATTGACTATCCCTTTTTGCCAAATAATCATTGACGGTTACCACGTGCACCCCTTTCCCGGAAAGGGCGTTAAGATATACAGGTAGGGTAGCCACTAGGGTTTTTCCCTCTCCTGTTTTCATTTCTGCAATTTTTCCTTCGTGAAGGACCATTCCCCCAATCAATTGCACATCAAAATGCCGCATCCCCGTGGTTCGTTTGGAAGCTTCCCGTACCACCGCAAACGCTTCCGGAAGAAGATCATCCAAGGTCTCTCCTGAAAAATGCCGTTTTCGGAATTCATCGGTCTTGGTCGATAATTCAGCATCAGAAAGTTTGGAGATTCCATTTTCAAACTCATTAATTTTTACAACGAGCGGCTGGAGTCTTTTGAGCTCCCGCTCATTCTTGCTACCAACGACTTTCCGGATTAGGGTTCCTAACACCTTTTCCCCCGATAAACCAATGAATAAGTGGTAAATACTTTAAACATTCCAACGGTTTTGTATTATAACCGGAACAAATTGATATGTAAACAAAAACCCCGATCTTGGGCCCTTCCCTGGATCGGGGTTTTCATCAATCAAAATACACTGTAAAGTCTAATTCCAAGATGGGAGATTATCTATCCCCTCAATCATATAACCATATCATCCTTATTATTTGAATTTTAAAAGAGGTTCGGGATTAATTTTTTCAATTCAATATATATCTCTTGGGATTCACCGGAACATTGTTGACGTATATCGAATAATGCAAATGCGGTCCCGTACTCCTTCCCGTATTTCCAATATATCCGATGACTTCCCCTCGCTTTACTTTCTGGCCTATCTTCACCTCTGTTTTTGACATATGCCCAAATACCGTCTTCATTCCAAACCCATGATTGACTTTTATTACTTTCCCAAGACCGCTGTCAAACCCCACGTAACTCACCATACCATTGGCGGGGGCAACAATTTCGGTCCCATGGCGGGCTGCAATGTCAATGCCCCGGTGCATGGAGAAATTTCCAGTGAATGGGGAAATTCTTTTTCCAAATCCCGAGGTGATCCAACCACGAACAGGTTTTATGGAAGGCGTAGAACTCCATAACTTCCTTTTATCCTTCATGGCCGCCTCCAACTCTACAAAACTGACTTCTTGAGCAAGAGCTTCTTCCTCAAGCCTCGCCAGGTGGCGGTCCATTTTTTTCAGGGAGTCCCCTTGGGGAAAAGAGACCAAAGTGGGAGAGAGAAATTCCATTTCATCCTCTGCCCCTCCACCTTGCGCTAGCATCGGATTCCCATCTTTGGGCGGATTAATATCGGCTATGATCCGGATTTTCGTGTCTAATTCCTTCAGCTGAGACATCTTCTTGTTTAAATCCGTGATGCGGGTGGAAAGAGTTTGAATCTCAACCTTTTGAACACGGTTTTCTTTTCGAAGGGTTTGAAGATTTTTCAAATCACTGGTTTTATACATAAAGTGAAAAACTAAAAAGAAAAAAACCAATGAGAAAAGCGTAGCACCTATGATGCTTGTTTTGATCTGTTTTTTGGTAATACTAAATCGATAGGTTTTTGAGGTGGGATTCGGAAGAATCATCACCGTAAATGATTTTGGGCCCCTCTCCTTAGGCATCATCTCCTTCTCCTTTTACAAAAAAAAAAACAGTGGCACGTTATCACAAGTTTTCCTTGGGTGTCAAGGCAAATTCCAAAACCAAAAAAGTTGAAAGGACAATGGTTTACCCTCATATATCTATATAATATCGGAAAAAAGAGTAAAAACCTAATTGGGTCGGTAATCTGAAATCCTCAAAACAGATATTTGTGCAAAAAAAATGCCAAATTCTTTCTCTTGGGTTTATTCTAACTATTTGAAAATTATACGAAATTTAGATGACAAAAGCTGTCAAAAAGAAAAACACTGTATAGGCCTACCCAAATTTGGCCAAATTTTGACATTTATCGTTTTAGTCTCGGTATGGAAATTCTAGTCTATTTTTGTTTCTTTGGACTTTTTTCTCACGGCTTTTTTACCCTGGGTCATGGCCACCAACCAGTTTATATAGGCTTTTGAGCCTTTCACAATCGGTAAGCCAATCACTTCAGGTACAGAATAAGAATGAATTTGGCGCACCCGTTTTTCCAATTTTTGAAAACAGGAGGATCTGGTTTTCACGATCAACAAGATCTCTTTTTCCTGGTTGAGTTTTCCTTCCCAATTAAAAATAGAAACCAAACCGGGAATAATATTGACACAAGCGGCTAACTTTTCGGAAACCAGGATCTTACCGATCCGTTGCCCCTCCTTTTGATGAGGGCAGGTGATGAAAACAACTATTTCTCGCGACACGACTTCCTCTTTACTTCAACTTTCTTTTGAAAAGATGGGATCAGAATTTTGTTTTTTTTTATATTCATTTTGAAATTCAACCCTTTTGGGAAAAAGATCTGCTTCTCAAACATCAACTTTCATAGATCTTGGTGGTTATAAAAATAAGTAACTCCGCTTGGTCTTCAACCGTTACCCTTTTTTTAAACAACCAACCCAAAACCGGAATTTTTGAAAGCCAGGGAACCCCATCTTCCGATTTGGATTCCCTTTTAATATAAATCCCCCCAATGACCACGGTTTCTCCATCGTTTACCAGAAGGTCCGTTTCAGCGGTTCGGGTCGTTAAGGGCGGGATGCCTTCCACCTCTTGACTAAAGTCGGGATCCTTTTTATCGGTTTTGACATGAAGAATAATTTTTCCATCGGGTGTTACATGGGGGGTAACAATGAGTTCCAGTTTCGCATTGATGGTGGTGACTCCGCTCGCCGAGGTTTCCCCACCCGTTTGGCTCCCTCCCCCCGTTGTCCCTGCAGTGGTCACAATGGTGGCCGTGGGGATTAAAATCTCAGTACCCTCAGAAATTCTCGCTTCTTTATTATTGAGGGTTAAAATTTTTGGATTGGAAATGATTCTTCCTTTTCCGCTGTCCTCTAACGCCGAAAGCTGAATGTCCAGAAGACGGGTATTTGAAAAATTGGCAAAAGAGAAACCCAGAGCACCTCCTGCCCCACTTCCCACGGCGGCAGGAAGATTTACGGCAAAGGGAGCCCCCGTGGCCCCAAAATCACCCGTCAGGGAACCCGCAATTGGGTCCAGGGGAGAACCTTTGATGGAACCCCCATGAATGGTGGAGGTTCCCGATCCGCCGCTGGTTGAAAAATTTCCACCCCATTGAACCCCCAATTCCTGGCTAAAGCTGGTCACTGCTTCTACAATTTTTGCTTCTATTAACACCTGGGGAGTAATGGTGTCAAGTTCTTTTACCAAATCGACGATTCGTCGGACATTCTCCGGAACATCGCGAACAATTAAAGTGTTGGTTCTTTCATCAAAGGAAACGCTTCCATTCTTGCTTAAAAGCGTTTTTAAGGATTTGGATGATTCACTGGCATTACCATATTTGACCCCAATGGTTTCCGTCATCAAATCCCCTTCCCCTTCGGAAAAAGGAGACCGAACCACCCGAATAATATTTTTTTCCCGAAAGTAGGTGAGGTTATGGATTTTGAGAATGGACTCCAAAGCATCAAACAACCCCACCTTTTGAAAACTTAAGGTCACTTTACCCTTCACATCATCGCTCATGATGATGTTAAGCCGATTCTGTTGACCTAGCGCCCTTAAAATATCCTTTAAATCCGCTTCCCTAAATTCCATTGAGAAAAGGGGCGACCCGTTTCCATGGGTTTCACGCTTCACCTGGATTTTCTTTTCATTGGGAAGTTCAGCCCGAACCAAAACCACACCTAACCCCAGCAGTAAAAACCCCACCAACACAAAAACAACCACACATGCTTTAATTTCTATCTTATACATTGCAACGATGCCTCCATGGCAAACCTTTCATTCTTCCCCAAAAGGACTGATTTTCACCTCGACCTTTGCTCCACCTTGGGATAAAAAAACACGGTCTTTCAAGATTTTCTGGACCCGGACCCCTTCAATTGAATCTCCTTCACGAAGAATGGTTCCATTAATAATGGCCAAACCCCGGTTATTTTTTAAAATAATGGCAGTCAGCTGCCATTCTCCAAAACGGGGGGCCAATTCCTCCGGGTTTTTACGTCCGGGCAACCAAAATGGGTCTTTCTTGCCCACTTCTGAATCTTTTTCTTTCAGTGGAGGGGGAAAGATAAGCTTCGCTTCCTCCTGAATGAGACCTTCTACATTAATATCGGATAACCCTTGATCCAAGCGAGGGGATACGCGGCCATCACCTTCACAAAAACCAGATTGGAAGCCCAATGCCAAAAAAAAGAGAAAAAAGATTACCGTTTTTTTCAAGTTCCTCTCCAGACCAAAACCTTTGCAACAATTTTGGACCTAAGAAAAGGGCTTATTTCTACATTGGTTTGCATTTTAATATCCGAAATGGTGAAGGGCTCTGAAAGCCCTTCTAACTTTTCAAGATATTGAAGAAGATTTAAAAACCTGGATTTGGTTTCGATTTGAACCACCAAATGTAAAAATTCCTCCTTTTCCTCCACCACCTCAGGGCGAACAATCTCTAATTCCACATCTTCCTGAATGGCCATGGCAGTTACCTTCCGCAACACGGTGGATATACGGTCTCCTTCGGAAACTATTTTTGAGGGTTCTTGGGTTCCGGAACTGGCCGGGTTCTTGGAAAGCGTCATCGCCTTTTGCTGATATTCCTGAAGCGTCTTTGAAAGTGTTTGAATATCCGATTGGAGTGTTTTAACACGCTCTTCCAATCGCCCCGCTTCTTTTTGTTTGGGGTAAAAAACCAGGTTAAATAAAACCAAAACAGCCAGGAGATAACTTCCCAGCATTAATAAACGTTCTCGCATTGAATATCGGGAAAAATTGATTTTTTCCAAAAACCCCTTCATTCAACTCCCTCTACTTTAACCGGGCCGTTAACTGAAATTCCACGTGAGGCGGAACCTCCACCTTTTGGGCATAGACCAACCGGATATCCTTCCACAGCTGGGGTTCTTCAAGCGAAAAAATAAATCTCTCCACATCCCCGTGCCCGTTGGCCATTCCCGTAATACGAAACTCTTTACCCCCCGAACTCTTTTTCTCAATGGTATAACTTTCCACCTGCAGCAGCCACACCTGGCTGGGAAGCCGTTTGCCCAGCTCCCCTAGAATGTGTGACCATTCCACAGGATTTCCCAAAAAAGACCCATGGTTTAGGCCACTCGATGGTTGATTTTGAATGGGGAAAAACTCCGCTAGTTTGGAGATGCTTCGGTTAATCTCCTCACGCTGTTGGCTTAGACTTTCCACCTGTTTTCGCAAAGAGGTCACTTTTTGGGCTTTGGAGGTTGATCCCAAAATCAAAATGAACAATAAAATGAACGCCACAACCGGTAAAACAAATACCTGGAACGTCCTGTACTCCCCACCGGGGGTATATCGGAGAACCAAGTTGATCGATTGTTTCACGTTACCCTTTCCTCAACGCCAGCCCAATACTGGTCGCAAAACGGGGACCCATGGTTCTTAAATCTTGTGGAAACCGGTCATCCATCTGGATTCTAGAAAAAGGATCATCCACTTCTACAGGCGCATCAAAATAGGTTGAAAAATATTCTAAAAATCCCGGGAGCTGGACACACCCTCCCATTAAGAGGAGTCGTTGTATGGCATTTTCCCGAAACTGGGCACGGTAGTAATCCACCGACCGTTGAACCTCCACCACAAACCGGTCCACCCCTTCTTTGATAATTTGATAAAGTCGGTCTTCCCCTTCTTCCATAGCCTCGACCTTGTTTTTTTTCAACCCTCGCTCTCGTTTCATCCTTTCCGCTTCCTGGAAGTCCACGTTTAATTCCCGCTGGATCGCTTGGGTTATACCCTCTCCCCCATTTTGAACCGACCGGGTAAACCGGAGAATGCCATTCTTGGCAATGCCAATATCCAGATGGCCGGCTCCAATATCAATAAAAGCAAGGTTTTCTGATAGATCCTTGGGCCGATGATGTCGAATGGTATTTAAAAGAACCAACTGGTTGATATCCAAGGCAGAAATGGTGAACCCGGATCCCTGAAATTCTTCCATCTGTGTTTTTACCAAGGTGCTTTCCGCCATCACCAAAATAATTTCATTTCGTTTTATTTCATTGTGCTGTGTTTCTCCCATCACAAAGAAATCCACTACAAAATCTTCTAGAGGTTGTGTGGTTTGCTTCTTCGCTTCCCATCGAACCGCCTCTTCCAACTCCCCAAGAGGCATTTTGGGGAGGGTCAAATAACGAATGATGACATTTGGGCCTGAAAAAAGGGTGGCCAACCTTTCTTTGGCCAAATTTTTTTCCCGCCTCAGCAACTTCGAAACAGATTGGACCGGGGTTTCCGATTCCGTTCCATTCTGGGGTTGTAATTCAATCAAACTGGCATGCTTAAGCCGAACCCCCCGCCCGGACGGAACCAACTGCACCACTTTAATGGACGCGCTTCCGATATCCACTCCCAGAAAAGGTTTTTGCTTTCTCATCCAATCAAACACCTTGGCCACCATTTTCTCTTTTTGATTTGGGGTTTTTCATCTCTTCCATAGCTTTTTGATAAGCAATTTTATGTCTGAAACCCCTTTTGAGAAACTTCCAGATTAATTGAATTTTGATCAAATCCTCATTGTCAAACTCACGGGATTCGAGATCCCCCATGGGAACCCTTTTAGGAACAATGTAGCCTTTTTGCTCAAGATAGTAGAGTTTGTGTCGCGGAATTTTAACTTTTTCAAGAACCTCGGATGTCTTCATTCAACCTCTTTAATAAATTTTTAAAAAGAACTTTGAATCCAAATTTAAATTTCTACAGTCTTGTGAAAATTTTTAGCTTTTTGAACCTACATCAAATGGGCCTTTTGGAGGAATGGTTCTCAATAAACCTCCCTCCAATCCGTTACAGGGTGAAAAGCCCCTACCAATGAATTCCCATTCAACTGGCTGGTGGTAACGACACTTGATTGAACATCCTGACTCCAATTCAGGCCATCCCAGTGAAGAAGGGTTCCATTTTTTCCTGCCGCCCATCCATCGTTTGCTGAAAAGCCATAGACTGACTCCAAGTCCTCATTGACGGGGGGACTGGGCAAACCAGGGGACACCACCCAATTAAAACCATCCCATTGAATGATGGTGACATTCCCACCAGCCCTGTTTCCAACTGCCCAACAAAAAACCGAAGAACTGCATGAAACTTTATTAAGCTCTTGGCCTGTTGGAGGAAAAAGCTCTAAGACCCAAGAGGGCGCGCTGTAACGCAAAATCACCCCATTCCTTCCCACCGCCCAACAGTTATTGCTATCTAAACAATGGACACTGTTGAGGTCTTCCCCTGTGGGGGATGCAGCATGATGAGTATCATGCCAAGTCCCATCGTAATGGTAGATCTTTCCGTTTATTCCTACTGCCCATCCAGATGTTTGTGAAACCATAAAAACGCTGAGGAGGTCTTCTGCAGAAGCCCCTAGGCTGTGGGTATCGTTACTGTGCCAGGAAAGCCCATTCCAATGAAAAATTCCAGCGTTCCTGTTTCCAACTGCCCACACGTCTGAAGAAGAAACCGGGTACACAGATTCAAGGTCTTCATTGACAGCGGGACCGGGTAAACCGGAAGACACATTCCAATTGCTCCCGTTCCAACGGAGTATATTTAAATTTCCATTGGATCTATTCCCAACCGCCCATCCATCAGCGTAGGAAAGCATCGATATGGACATGATTTCATCAACCCCTGCGGGTAGGGTTCCAGAAAAATCGCTCCATGAAGTCCCGTCCCATCGAAGCATGGTGGCATTTGCCCCACCGTACAAAGACCAGGAGGCTCCATCCCAACGGATTAAAGTCCCATTCTTTCCTACCCCCCAACAATTGTTCACATCCACACAATGAATTCCGTTTAAATCTTCCCCGGTTGGAGAGGTAGAATGAAAATCTCCCGTATGCCAAATTCCTCCGCCATAATGGTAAAGGGTTCCATTTTTACCCACAGCCCATCCTAAATTGGTTGAAATCATAGAGATGGATCCCATGTCTTCCGGGGTAGTCAACAATCCATGTGAGTCGTTGTTGTGCCATGACACATTGTCCCAATGGAGTATCCCAGCATTTTTATTTCCTACAGCCCAACAATAGTCAGTCCCAGCACTGTTAAAGCAGGAGATACCATTGAGATCTTGATTGGTTCCTGAATTCGCGTGGTGATCGGTATGCCAGGCTCCGTCGTAGTGGTAAATTACCCCTTTTTTACCTACCGCATATCCCGAATTAATGGAGATCATAGAAATCGAAAAAAGGTCATCGGAGGTAGTCGCAAAACTATGGGCATCATTGTTATGCCATCCCGATATATTATCCCAGTGAAGAATTCCTGCATTTTTTTTGCCACCCGCCCAACAGTGCGTATTCCCAGCGTCAATCACACAAGATACCCCATTTAAATCATGGACCGTTCCCGATGTTGCATGATGGTTGGAGTGCCAGGAAAGACCATCGTAATGATATATTTCCCCTTTCTTTCCGACAGCAAACCCTTCTGTGGTGGAAACCATAAAAACTGAGGAAAGATCCTCTGCCGTTGGAGATATCCCATGGGAGTCACTATTATGCCAGGTGAATCCATCCCAATGGAAAATTCCCGCATTCTTTTTACCGACAGCCCAACAATTCGTGGAACTCAAACAATTCACATCATTAAAATCATCTTGAGTAAGTCCCCCTCCCGCCCTGCCAACAGCCCAACCTTCCTGTATCGTTACAGTAACCTGAATCACTCTCTGGGCAACCTTTGGGGAAACGGCGGAGACATCTCCGGTCGAGGTCAAGGTGCATTGATTGTGCCCCACCCGTGTCCCGGAGACATGGCTTACCGGAGAAGTTTGATCTACCCCTCGCAAACAACCATTCAAGGGATTGACCCCAAGGTCTAAACAGTCCAACATTTCTCGGTCAACCATCACCCGACCGTAATTGGCAAATCCCGCCGTTGATCCCACTGGAATCGTGTTGGTCGTCCCATTAATGGGAGCGGTCACCGCTGTTGCGGGGGAAGAATAATTCAGTTGAGAAATAACTGTAAATATTCCAGCGCCGACGGGTACATTTGTAAAAGAAGGATGGCCATTAATCGAAGCACAGGTGCAGGTCAAACAGGTTCCATCCTCCCTTTTTAAAAGGTAACGAAGTGCCCGTTCAATTCCTGTCTCTGCAATATAATGGGACTGAGTCACTCGCATCTTATTGATCGTGCTATCGCTCTCAGTAACAACCATTGAGATCATCACTATTCCCAAAACCCCCATAATCAAAATAAGAAAAAAAACCGTGATGATAGAAAACCCGGAGTCTTTTTCTAAAAAATGCTCCATTTAAAGGCCCGCGAGATTTCGAAGAGTAACATTACTTTTAAAATCCAACGTCTCATTGGATTGTGTGAGAGATAGATCGAGGCTCACCCTTCGAATGGATGACTCACTGCCTGTGCAGGGGGCCAAGACACTATTTGCATTGTCGTAGCAAGTAATAGAAAATCCCGAAACATTATCCCCAAGAGGGTTGACCGAACTGGGCACACCGCATGTTCCCCCGGTGGCACGGTCAAGACGGGTTCCATTTAACGTATAAAGGGTTAATTGCCCTCTCACATCTGTAAACCGAATGCAGGGTGTAGCAGTTACCTCCGCAATGTTTGGGGTATTATTGGCCAAACGACGCGCCGCCATAAGTTCTCTGGACATTCGATCCATGACCAAACGGCCCTGTTGTGACATATCCTTCCGACTGCCTATTTGACCCCAAATTTCTGCCCCTTCTAATAATGGAATCCCGACTAATGCGGCAATGGCCCCGATAATCACGATGACCAAAACCGCCTCAATGAGGGTGTACCCCTTTTGATCTTGTACCCGTCTCCAAAAAAACATCTAACCCTTTACGAATGGTGAGAGACCACGGTCACCAATTGAATTTGATCCCCTGCCGAACCCCAAGACACGATGACCGAAACCCGTTTAAAAGAGGTTGGGCCACCGACACAAACATCCAAGGCGGCCGCGTTTACGTAGCAAACACCCACCGTTCGGGTGTATCGGGAAAAGGACGCCATGGGGGTCCCTTGCGAGTCTTGGGGGGGGCTATTACTAAGCCCGTTAAAATCATCCACATCATCAAATGCAGAACGCCCTTCCCCCTCGGGCCCCAGTGGAAACGAGGGGGTTATTGGGCCATCACATGGAAGAGTAAAGGTCTCCGTTTCATCCCAACATTTGGATTGAATCTCCTCCATTTGATCCTGGGCCAGGGTCATTCCAATAGTGGCCAATTGGGCATAGGAGCTATCGATTGCCCCTTGAATGAAAAAGGCGGAAACCCCTGTGATCCCAAAGGCCAGAATGACGATCACGAGAACCAGTTCAATGAGCGTAAATCCCTCATCGGTGCGAAGGTTAAATTTAGTAAAGGATCCTAATTTACCCACACTTTTCCGGTTTCCGGTTCAATGGTAACGGTCCGAGATACACTTCCTCCCGAAACGATGATCGTATTACCACTCACCCCATCCATGGACGCTCCATCCCTCCGATAGGGAGTTCCAAGGGAGTCAAACTTCACTACATCGTGGTTTGGGGAACTCCCTAACACGGGAGAAAGAGTAACTCCCTCAAAATCTCCTGAAATGGGGACAACAAACCCTCCCCCCGTTTCCGGATCCCTGGTTGGATCACCCGGATTATCGTTTTGAAATACGGTGTACGACCCCGAGAAAATGACAACCCCATGGATAATGCGGGTGGTGTTGGACATTTGTTGTGCATAACGAATGTCCGATACCAATTTCCTAGAAACGGTCCCCGCCCTGACGCCTCTGAGATCCATGCTAGGAACAATCACCACACCCGCAAGAATAGCCAGGATTAGGATTACTAAAACCACCTCAATCAAGGTAAACCCTTGCCGATCCATCACCCTTACCTTCACAGGGAAAGATACTAAAGAAAGAAAACCCCCATCCCTTTTTCCACAGAAAACGGGCCAAAGGAAACAAGGATAACGGACAGAGGAACCCTTCAATTCAAAATCAGAACGGAAAAGAGCCAATAAGCTCCGTGCGATTACGGACCGGTGATGTTAATCGGATCTCCCACAGCGGTTCCAGCAGCACTCAGCACCCAATCCGAACAAGCAGGAGGCGAACCGGGAGACAAACCGGACCAAGTCACTGCCGAAGCAGCCAAGGCACAGTCAGTACCGGAGGTCAAGCTTCCGGGAATCGGTGTGGCAATCAGTCCGTCAAAACCTGCTGCTGTGGACAGACCGGGAAGTGTTGCGGCGGTTCCCACACGGGCATATGAAGTGGCCTCCGCGGTATTCTGAACCGTTTCTAAGGCAAACCGCATCGACATGACACTTTTGACTGCCCCCATATAGGCCATGTTATTGGCCGCGTCTGCGTCGTTTTGTAAGTTAATAAATTGAGGGATTGCCACTGCTGCAAGTACCCCCAAGATCACAATGATCAACACCAATTCAATCAAAGTAAAACCCCGATTATTTCTAAGCCACTTCATTCTTTCCTCCTTTTGTTTTTTGCAAACCTCCAAATGAGATCTGCCGTGGGTACGATGGTCAACCACCTGTTGAAAACCGATCAACAGATCCTTTCAAAAAACCCTTTCTAAAAAGATAGGACTGCATCTTCCTTTTTAAAATCTCTCCCTTTACCATTGATTGGCCGGAATCCCCCGGGAATCAACCGGGTTGGCCTGATTCACATAAAACTGCCCCGTGTTTTCATCATAGGCCCATCCCCCTGACCCACCTGGAGGGGTTCGACTGTTGGCCTGTGCCGTTGAAGCTCCCATCACAGTGCTTCGTGCGCCCACCGTGGCAAGGGTGGAAACGAGGTCTTCCGGCATGCAAACATTAGCGGCTTGACAGCTTCCACCAGAAGGGCCTTCAATCATTTTCAGATTATTGAGGCTTGCCGGAGTTCGACCCGATGTAATATTGGCGTTCAGTTCAGCCAAGGTGGGCCACTCCGGATTGGACGCTGAAACCCCCGCCAACAGGACCTTTGCATGAAGGATTTTTATCCCCGATCGAATGCTTCCAAGGTTTCCCTTACTGGTGGAGATCATGGCATCGGAGGTCAAATCTTGGTACCGGGTTACGGCCACCGCCGCCAATAACCCGAGAACAACGATGATGACAATCAATTCAATCAGGGTAAACCCTTTTGTATTTTTAATTTCCTTCATGACAGATCCTTTCTTCTTCCCTTGGAAACCCTCACCATTTTTCATAACCCTCCGTCCCAGACCATACCTCCCCGGTTTTCGGCTCATAATGGTATCGTCGCCCAAAAGGGTCTAAAAGATGGCCTTCCGAGTCGGTGCTGGAAGCCTCCAGGTAATATCTCTTGAATAGTGTTCCCGAAGGGCTCGGCCACAAATAGCTCTCGGTAATCAGCTTCCGGAGATTCTCTGGGTTTTGGTTGCGATTCCAAGCCCGATACACATTGATGGAGACGCGAATATTCCGAAGTCCTTCCTTGAGAGAGGTCTCTTGTGCCTTTTGGGCGACCTGTTGGTAATGAGCCAGGAAAACCACCATCAAAAACGCCACAATAATACAGACAATGAGGGTATCGATGACTCCCAATCCCTCTTGTCTTTTCAAACGAAACATCCCTTACCCTCACTATTTTCACCCCCCTACGCCGGATTTAAAGACAGACACCAGATTCCACCAGGGAAGGAATATCGCCAAGGCTAAAAAGAGAACCGTTCCTCCAATCAAAACCAGAAGAATCGGTTCCAAAGAGGCAGAGAGATTTTTAATCTTATATTCCACCTCCATATCGTAATAATCGGACACTTTAAACAGCATCTCCTCCATCTTCCCCGTCTCTTCACCGATGGCAACCATTTGAATGACCACGGGAGGAAATACCCCGCTCACCCTCATGGGCTGGACCAATCCTTTTCCCTGCCGGGCGCTTTCTCTGAGGGTATTAATCACCCGGGAAATGAGCACATTTCCCACCGTGGTTGAAACGGTATCCAAGGTCTGAAGCATTGGAAGGCCGCTACGGGTCAAGGTTCCGAAAACCCGCGCAAACCGGGAAAGGGCGGTTTTTAAAAAGATGGGACCGAAGACCGGAATTTTAAGTTTAAATGAATCCCACCAAAGACGCCCCGGATCGGTCCGGAGGTAATGGCGGATTCCCCCTACGGCCAGAATGGTTCCCCCAATCATTAAATACCAATATTGATGAACCGCATCATTAATGCCAATGAGGATACGCGTCGGAAGGGGTAATGCCACCTGGAAATTGGAGTATAAATTGGCGAATTTTGGAATTACCAGTGTGGTTAAGATCACAAAAGCCACCAAAAGGGCAAACATCACGATTTTGGGATAGCGGGTGGCCACCTTAATCCGGTTCCGCGTTTCAACCTCATGCTCGGCCAACCGGGCCAAACGTTCCAAAATCTCATCGAGTACACCTCCCACCTCCCCTGCGCGAACCATATTGACAAAAAGTGAAGAAAAAATTTTAGGATGACGGATCAGGGCATCGGAGAAAAAAAGGCCTCCCTCAACATCCCGCCTCACTTGAAGAAGCGTTTTCTTCAAACGGGGATTCTCTGTTTGCGCCACCAGGGAGTCCATGCTGGATAAAAAAGGGAGACCTGCATTGATTAACGTTGCCAATTGCCGGGTAAAAATAATCAGGTCTTCGGGGGAGATCCGTTGAAAATCACTGAAAAATGAATCTGAAAAAAGACCGGGCTGTTCCTCTTTGATTGATATAGGGATAAATCCCAGATTACTTAAATGAAGAGCCACAGCCTCTGGACCACTTGAATCCAGTGTTCCTTTCAACGGGGATCCAAACTCATTCCTGGCTTTGTAACGAAAAAGAGGCATAGGACCTAAGGATAGTGCAAAGGGCATGCCCTCTTTAAAAATACATTAGAATAAATAAAAAACTATTTAATTTTAATGGGATAGGATTAAAACAGTGGAACTATAGAAATTTAGATTTGTGAATATAAGGCCATAGGAGGGACAATTTTTGGCACCTTCCCAAAAATTCATCCAACTGTTTTTCAAAATTAATTTCATTTGGAGAAAAGAAGGAGGGGAAAACGGTTTAATCCAGAATCTTCTGTCTTAAGATGAGAATCTCCAGAGACATGGCCGCTTTATCAGCCAGAAGCTCCGCAAAGGTCACACAGGTGATCGGAAGCTTGGAATAAAGATTGTCCCCGTATAAAATTCCCACCACCTGCTTTTGAATTCTCAAAGGGACTCCCAGGACTTCCTCGGGGAACTGTCCTCCAAGCATCCTCATAAACCGGCGGTTTCCCTCATAATCGGAAAGGGGTCCATGGGTAACCTCCAATGTCTGGGCCACATCATTTAAAAAAGAAGGCTCTCCCAAAGGAAACTCCATTTTTAATATCCGGTTTTTTGGAAGTCCCGGGGCCATACCCATCCATCCCCTTAAAAATTTTTTCTTTAAAATAAAGAAAAATAACCGGTCAAATACAGAGGAAAGAATAGTCATCATGGAAGTAATCACTTCTTCTCTGGAAGTGGCATAAGCCAGATCTCTTTTAACGCGTTCGATGGCAGATTCAAATGCCTCAGGGTCACTCCCTTTTTTGGGGTCCCTATCATGGCATACTTGCTCCTGGATTCCGCCCCCATGGGGCGACTGAACAAAACGAACCATTTGAGGAATCTGATAAAATTTTTCAAGAGAGGTTTGAAGCTGTGCATCTGGGGCAACATGGGCTTTAATCAAACACCCCGTTCGAAAACTGACCTCACTGATGGCCTTCAAATCCATGGGGTCCCGCATGGCCACACTCAAAACCTTTCCGTCCAAACGGAAGGGAACCAAGTGATATTGCTCCCCATCTTCCGCGTAGGCGCAGGGAAATTCCAGCTTTTGACTTAAAAATTCCGCCAGTTCGTGGGGGACAAAAACCCAAGTTCGATCAAATTAGTCCCCAAACGTCCCCCTTGATCCACCTGGCGGTTCAGAGCCTGGGATAGTTGGTCCTCGCTTAACCGTCCTGAATCAACCAGGATTTCGCCCAATAATTTAACCAAGGACCTCTCCTTTTATTTGAACTTTTTGAGTTTAGAAAAAGGAAGGAAGAAAATCACTGCACAGCCGCTTCCAGAGGAAAAATCTCAAGGTCGTATTTTTGAATCCCTTTTGCTCCATCAGGATCCACAGCGGCAATTTCAATGGAGTGGGTACCAATTTCATTAGGGGAAGGTTTCCAGGACAGGGACCCCCTTTGGGAATCCATGGCCATCCCTTCAGGACCTTTCACCATTTCAAAAAAAACATTGTCCCCATCGGGATCCTCTGCTTGAATGGTATATTGGTATTCCCCGTTGTCCCCCATGGAGAAGGGAGGTTTGGAAGTAATAATGGGAGGGGTGTTTAAAACAATAAGGGGGGAGGCAGAAAATGAGTCACCTTCATTTTCTCCATCAAAGGCTTTCACTTCTACCTGAATTCGGTCCCCTTTTTTAAAATGTTCTGGCTCTAGAACGGAGGATGGTTCCCCTTCAATTTCTTGTTCATTTTTATACCATCGGAATGCATATTCCAGGGAATCTTCATCATAATCCAAACCTTGAACAGCTGCCTCTATCGGTTGACCACTCCGTGGTTGTTCCGGTTTAAACGAAACCGATAAAACCCTCGGAGGGGTGTTTAAAATACTTACCGGATCGGATTTTATTTTTGAGGTTTGATCAACTCCCTTCGGGTTGGAAACCTGGACGAAAATAAGATCTCCCTTCCCAAAGTGCTGTTTTGGAAGATGATTGGAGGTCACCCCTGGAATCAGAACCCCATTCCGATGCCATTGATAGAGAAGGGTTGGGGCCAGACGGCCCCCCATTTGTTCCTGAACCAAAACCATCAGACTCTCATCGGATGAGGGTTCATGGGGAGAAATTTCAACCCCCCAAACCCCTCCCAACATTTGGTTCTCTCCATTTTTGGCTTCCTCCGCCGGAACATAGACCTCAAGATTTTCCTTCCCTTGGGAACACCCAAGGAGTAAAAAAAATAGTGTCATTAAAAAAGGAACCGATTTTCTCATTTAAAATCCTTAAATTTTAAAATGGTTGATTTATGGTTTTGATGGGAAAACGTTGATTCGAACGGCCCTCAATTGATTCGCTTTCATCTCTAGAAAAGCAGCCACCAACATTCCCGGTTTCAGAACACGAACCTCCTGGACCTCTTCTTTTTGATTCATGACCACGGTATTCCGATCCAAATAAATTTTCTTTTCGTTGAGGAACATATACCCGGAAAAATGATTTATTTCCATAATGGCCCCCTCTTCAAAGGCGACTATATCTCCCTGAGTAAACGCTGGGGCTGCAAACCCCAGCGTTGCCGCTATGATCAGTGAAGCTAAAACCCACTTTTGCAATTTTTCTTTTTGAATCATGATTTCCCCCTATGAAATATTTCCAAGTTCCCGCTTTTGAAAAGCCCTTGACTACGGAGTCTCTTTCCAGAAGATTCGGTTAACCCCTCCACCCGGTTTCAACTCGGTGCCCCCTAGGGCACCACCCACACCCACTAAAGAGGAAGGCCCGTCCTCAGTCACAATAATGACGACACCGGATGGAATACTGGCTCCCATGGTAATAACCCGATCACTGCGTTTGACAATTTTCTGATCGTCGGTTTTGGCCCGGGTATTGGTTTCTGAGCTATAGCCACCGTCATTGGTTAGGTCGTAATTGAACACCGCTTCACCGGTCAGGTAGTTCATCGCAAAAATTCTTGCGGTTCCCGCACTGGGAATACAAGGGTCCGTTGATGAATTGGTGGGTGAAAAAGCGGTGAAAAACACCACCCGGTTAAACACAGTGGCCGGGGCAAGGATCTTTTCCCCCGGAAAGTTAGTGGTATCATCCAGCTGGATAAACCAACCATATTTCTCACTTAAATTACCTAAAATGGTGGCTATTCCCGATGAGGTGGTACTGGTTAATTGCAAGTCATCCGTGGTCACATCCTCAAGATTGCTCTCCGTCAGAGGAAATACCGTAGCGGAACCATCGAAATTTTTCAGCCGGTCCTTCACCATATACATCCGGTCGATGGATGCCGTTCCCGTGGTCGTCCCATCAATGGTTTCAATTTTCGGATTGGCGCGATCTCCGGTTCCAAAGTAGAGAAGATTAAAGACCGCAAAACCGTTATAAGGATCAAGCTCCTGGACCACATCCGGGGGATAAAATATTTTACGCCCTTCCGTGGTGGATGGGTTTGATTTAAAGATAGTACTTCCGGTCCAATTTGACGCGTTGTTATCTCCAACATAGAAGCGCCACATCTGCGCGCCAATATCCCCGACATAAACAGTGTCTAAGTAGTCATCTCCATCGGAATCAATGGCCGTCACCTCACTGGGAATCGAATAGGTCATATCATCGATGGTATTGCCGGTATCCAAGGTAACAGAGGTGTTATAGGAATACTCGAAGACCTTCGTCCCTAGGAAGGAGACGTCATTTAATTTTCCGCTGTTGGTTCGGACCAACTCAAAGGCATAAAAAGCTCTTCCCTTGGTATTGGTCGTCGAAAGAAGCGGGAGCGTATTCTCCGTGGTTTCGTCATAACCACCCCCTATGAAAAAGACGATTTTATTGACCCCACCCTCTTTCACTTTTCCGAGCACCGGATCGGACCAGGATTGCCCTAACTCACCATAAAGCGTGGTGGTGGTACAGGTGGTTCCATTGCAGACCTTGCTGGGAGACAAACTCCCAAGGAATTTGGGGGTATTAAAATCAGTTACGTCAAGGACATAAAAGGTACTGCCTCCTCGCCGCTCGCCAACCAGGAGAAGAACAATATCGCCATCGGCCGGTTCAATATTCCCATCCTTATCGTAATCATAAATATAGGTCCGGGGAGATCCATCCACAAAATAGGGATGGCTCGTTCCCGTTAATTTTTTTAGATTTCCAAGAACATCCGGTGGGATAAATCCCCAAACCTCAGACCCATCACAATCCTTAAACGCATGGAGCATTCCATCGTTGGCTCCCACGTAAATAATGGATTTATTCTGGGTACAGTCCGCCATGTTGGTTAGAGAATAGACATAAGAGGCATAATTCACCACCATGGGCCGAGAGTGAAGAATGTCCCCCAGAACCCATGCCCGTTTAAACGAAGAACCCGTATCGTAGGGATCATACCCATAGATAAAATCAATCAGATCATCCCGCTTGGAGGTCTCCGTTGAGAGATACCCCAACATGGTGGGCGTAATATTCGTTTTGTTGAAAACGTTAACGCTGTTGGTTAAATTAACGTTTGTTTCAAAGTAGGTATATAGCTTTCGCGTACTCAAATCCCGATTGAGCAACACTTTTCCAACCCCGCCTTCTTCAACTTTTCCCCCATCCGGTATGGTCCCCCAGAAAGAGGTGGAGGTATCATAAAATACCCCATTTGAATTGGTGGAAAGGGTAAGCATATCATTATCCACAATTTTACCGCCGCTGTTGAGCCCGTATTTTTTAACATTCCCCCCCCAAAAAGCACTTGCATCCGGTCTAAAAAAACCAACAAAGACATTGCTGGAGCTATAGGTCCTGTTTTCAGGACTAACAGGGACCACAGGTGCCACAAAGGAGGTATTATCCTCCAAAAGACCGCTGACGATCTCGGTGAGGGCGTTGGTCAGGCCGGCGGTGTTATTGGCAATATAAGCGTTTCCTTTTCCATTAAACGCGGTCTCATCCAATAATTTAACGGCTCCAGTTTCGGCCCCATCAACCCCAAATCCGATGGTGTGGACAATGACGTTTTGTTTTCCGGTCATGATCGAATCATCAATAAGGTCGGTATTGTTGAGGTACCAGGCCACATCGTCCAGGTAGTCCGATCCGCTGTTTTTGTAATCTTTAGCTGGAGTATCATTATCGGGCTCGAACCCATCCCCATCGCAATCTCCACTGCTGCAGATAGTGGTAAGCACACCATCTTTATCCTGTGTTGACATCCCATCGGTAATGATAATGATATAGTTTTTTTGACAGGAGGCCTGAATGGGGCTTGTGTAGGTTCCGCTGTTAAAATAAGCTGGAGCCCCCTTAAAATAAAGCATGGCCTCATAAAGTGTTTCCGCAAGGGGAGTCCAGTCATCCGTGGGGGTGGTGTTCACCGCATCGATTAACGCCTGTCGGTTGGTGACCGATCCTGTAAAAATGGCATCCATATCT